>NZ_JACAPT010000009.1:207800-241486 GCF_013385565.1 Pseudomonas sp. E6002
TTGCACTCCGCTACTCCACCGGGTCACTCACAGGCGTCGCAATAATCGCCTTCAACTCACTGGTCATCGGGAATTCCAGGTTCAAGCCCTTGGGCGGGATCGGCTGCTCAAACCAGCGCTGGTAAATGCCGTTGATCTCCCCCGAGCTGTACAGCCCGGCCAGGGTCTCGTTGACCACCGCGAGAAACTGCGGGTCGTCCTTGCGCACCATGCAGCTGTAGATTTCCCGCGACTGTTCTTCCCCGACCACCACCCACTTGTGCGGGTCCCTGGCCTTGGCGCGCTCGCCGTAGAGCAACGCGTCATCCATGTAGAACGCCGCCGCCCGGCCGGATTGCAGCATCTGGAAGGCTTCGCCGTGGTCCTTGGCGCTGATCACCGACATGTTCAGTTTGTGATCGACGTTGTAGCTCTTGAGGAACCGCTCGTTGGTGGTGCCGGCGGTGGTTACCACGTTCTTGCCTTGCAGGTCGGCGAAGCTTTTGATGCCGCTGTCGTTGGCGGTCAGCAACTGGCCCTTCACGTAGATAAACCCGTAGGAAAACGCCACCTGTTTCTGCCGCTCGGCGGTCACGCCGGTGGAACCGCATTCCAGGTCCACGGTGCCGTTTTGCACCAGGGCTATGCGGGTCTGGGAAGTCACCAGGTTGTACTTCACGTTGAGCTTCGGCACACCGGTTTTCTGCTGGATACGCTCGACGATCTTGTTCGCCAGCTCCACCGAATAGCCCATGGGCTTGCCGCTGTGATCCCCCACATAGGAAAACGGCACCGAGGCATCGCGATAGCCGAGGGTGATGCTCTTGGCGTTGGCGATCTTGCTCAGCGTGCCGTCCAAGGGGGCCTCGGTGGCATGGGCCTGAGCCCCCAACAACAGCCCCACGGTGCAGCCGATCAACGTGATTTTTTGCATTGTTATTCTCCGTTGGTGGTTAAAGGTTCAGGTACGGCGCACTGCAATGACACTGATCTCGACCAGCACGTCCGGTCGCGCCAACTGCGCCTGCAACGTGGTGCGCGTCGGTGCCTGCCCCGGCGATAGCCAGGCGGACCAGACTTCATTCATCGGCGCAAAACCCTCCTGGATATTGTTCAGGTAGATGGTCGCATTCAGCAGATGATCCTTGTCGCTGCCGGCCTCGGCCAGCAGTGCATCAATCCTGGCCAGCACCTCTTCGGTCTGGGTCCTCACATCGCGGCCTTCGCCCGGCACCTGGCCGGACAGGAACACCAAATTCTGAAAAACCACGGCGCCAGACAAGCGGCTGTTGCTGTTGATTCGGGTGATGGTCATCGAAATATCCTCAAGCGGCTCGGGGCGCGAAGCCCTGCATATCAATGGAAGTGGTGTGCCGGCCAATCAACTCGGCCAGTACCTGGCCGCTGCCGCAAGCCAGGGTAAACCCGAGGGCGCCGTGGCCGAGGTTAAGCCACAGGTTGCTGTAGGCGCTGGCACCAATCAACGGCACGCCGGTAGGCGTGGCCGGGCGCATACCGGCCCATTCGACCGCGTGCTGGTAGTCACCGGCCAGCGGGAACGTCTCAAGTGCCTGGCGTTTAATCAGCGCCAGGCGCTTGGGTTCCAGGCGGGTGTCGAAGCCGACAATATCCACCATCGCCGCCACCCGCAGTTGCTCACCGATGCGCGCGTAGACGATCTTGCGGTCGTAATCGGTGATGCTGATGTTCGGCGCCTGATGCTGCGCGCCAATCGGCACGCTCAGGCTGTAACCCTTGAGGGGATACAGCGGCAGTGACATACCCGGCAAGGCCAGCTCGGGGCTGCGGTGCCCGGCGGCCAGCACCAGGTGCTGCACCGGCAAGACTTCACTGCCCATTTCGATAGCCTGCACGGCGCCTGCGCTGTGACGAATCGCCGTCACCTTGCGCCCCATCAGGAACGTGCAGCGCCCCGACGCTTCAAGGCGCGCCGCCAGTTGTTGGCAGAACCCATGGCAGTCGCCGACCTCCTCATTGGGCGTATAGATGCCGCCGGCAAAACTGGCGCTGTCTAGGGTCGGTTCCAGCCGTGCGCAGTCCGCCGCCGAGAGCACTTGCTGTTGCAGCGGGTCGGTCACTTTATTCAAGGCACGTTCATAGCTGTCGAGGCTGCGAAAGGTCACCAGCTTGCCGTTGCGCCGCCAGTGGAAACCGCCCAGTTGGTCTTCTTCACGCCAGCGTTGCAGGGTGCCCTGGCTCAAGGACGCCAGGCGCAGCAGGTGGGCCGCATTGCGCTGGTTCACCGAGCCACGGCAGGCGCCCAGGAACGAGGCCATCCAGCGCCACTGCGCCGGGTCCATGCGCGGGCGCAGCTTCAGCGGCGAGTCACCGCGCAGCATCCAGCCGATGGCTTGCAACGGCACACCCTTGTCGGCCAGCGGTGCGACATAGCGGTAGGACAACTGCCCGCCGTTGGCGAAGCTGGTCTCGCTGCCCAGGGTTTCCCGGGCTTCGACCACCGTCACCTGCATGCCGGCACGCACCAGCGCGTAGGCACTCGCCAGGCCGATAACCCCGCCACCGATGATGCAAACCTGCTGAGCCATGTGCGTCCCTTAACCGTGCGATGTCAGGCTTGAAGGTTAGAGGCAGGTGACAGCGGCGGGACAATGAATAAAGATGGGTCACCCATAAACAAAGGTTATGGACTGCCCATGCGCTTGCGTCATATCGAGATCTTCCAGGCCATCCGCCAGACCGGCTCCATCAGCGCCGCCGCCCAGTTGCTGCACGTCTCGCAGCCGGCGGTGAGCAAGGTGCTGCAGCACGCCGAGTTGCAGTTGGGGTTCCCGCTGTTCCTGCGTATACGCGGCAAGCTGCAGCCAACCCCGGAAGCGCTGGCGCTGGAGCGCGAAGTCGACAAGGTGACCGAAAGCCTGCAAGGCGTGCGGCGCCTGGCACAGAACCTGCGCCGCGAGCCGGGCCAGAGCCTGCGTATCGGCGCCACACCCGCGCTGGCCTTGTCGTTGCTGCCGCCGGCCATCCGCGAATGGACCCAACGCTACCCGGACATCGCCTGCGAGCTGTCCAGCGCCCACAGCCGCGAGCTGGTGCAAAACCTGTTGATGCGTGAGGTCGACGTGGCGCTGACCCTGCAACCGCCCGATCACCCAGGGCTGAACGCCCAGCCGTTGGCCCACGGCGTGCTGGTGGCGCTGGCGCCGCAGGGTTACTGGAAGGAAAACGAGCTGGGCAAACCGTTGCCGCTGATGGCCCTGGCGGGCGCGCCGTTGATTGGCCTGTCCAGCGCCGACCCGTTGTCGGCGAAGCTGGACAGCTACCTGGAAGCGGTCGATCCACCGCCACGGGTCAGCATCGCAGTGCAGACCTATTCCCTGGCCAGGGCCATGGTCGAATCCGGCGCCGGGCTGGCGGTGATTGATCCGTTCACCGCCCTCGGCGCATCACCGGCCACTACTTGCATTCGCCCCCTTGCGCCGCCACTGCCAATCACCTTGTACGCCCTGACCCGCGCCGACGAACCGCCGCCGCATATGCTGGCGAGCCTGTTGGAGATCTTCGGCAGCCGGGCCCATGAGCAATTGGACCGGCTATAACACGTACCCCATGATCGCCACGAAATGCAGCAGGCTGCCGCCAATCACGAACAAATGCCAGATCCCGTGGGAGTGCCGCAAGCGGTCCTCCAAGGCAAAGAAAATAATGCCCACGGTATACAGCACCCCGCCCGACGCCAGCCAGGCAAACCCGGTAGGCCCCAGCGCAGCAATCAGCGGCTTGACCGCCACCAGCACAATCCAGCCCATCACCGCATAGATCACGATCGACAAAATCCGCGCCTCGGAGCGTGGCTTGATCTCCTGCAGGATGCCGATCACCGCCAGCCCCCACACAATCCCGAACAGCGTCCAGCCCCACGGCCCGCGCAGCGTCACCAGGCAAAACGGCGTGTAGCTGCCGGCAATCAGCAGGTAGATCGAAAAGTGATCGACCTTCTGCATGATCGCTTTCTTGCGCCCGCGCACGCTGTGGTAAACGGTGGACGCGCTGTACAACACCAGCAATGTGAAACCGTAGATCGCTACGCTGACAATCTTCCAGGGGTTGCCGTCCATACTGGCCACCACCAACATCCATACCGCACCCACAAAAGCCGCAACCGCCCCGAGCAAGTGGCTCCAGGCGTTGAATCGTTCCCCGTGATACATGTGTCACTCACCTCGAATAACGGTTATCACCTCGACCATTCTGACGTCACCCACCCAATATCAGGTAACAACCTTTCTTCATTTGCCCAAATACACATGCCGATGGATGATTCGCTTCATCCTGTGGGAGCTGGCTTGCCGGCGATAGCGGTGTATCAGCAGCAGATGCATGTCTGACCCACCGCTATCGCCGGCAAGCCAGCTCCTACATAAAAGCCCCTCATCGGTAACGCCCATGCCCGACCTCGAACCTGCCCAGCCCCACCCGAGTCTGTGGCAGTTGTTTTACAACTTCGCCATGGTCGGCCTGTTTGGCTTCGGCGGCGTGATGCCCTGGGCGCGGCAGATGATGGTCGACCGCAGGCAGTGGGTCAGCGAACAAGGCTTCAACGAGCTGCTGACCACCGGCCAATTCTTTCCCGGGCCGAATATCGCCAACGTCGGCATCATCTACGGTCGGCGCCTGCACGGTTTGCCGGGTGCGGTTGTGACCGTGGTCGGCTTGTATCTGTTCCCCTCGCTGATCACCGTGCTGGCCGGCTTCGCCTATGCCAAATGGTGGAGCCATGACGTGGTGCAGCAGATCTTCGGCGCGGTGATGCCGATCGCCACCGGGCTGATGCTCGGCACCACTCTGCGCCTGCTCAAGGCCATGCCGCGGACCCTGGCCAACTACAGCGCGTTCGTCCTGACCTTCGTGTTGATGGCGGTGCTGGTGCTGCCGTTGTGGATGGTCCTGCTGATCTGCATTCCCAGCTCGTTGGCCTTGAGCTTCATGGGCAAGCAGAAGGTGGCCGGCTGATGCAGAGCGTGCTGTTTCACCTGATGATCCAATGCGCGCTGTGGTCGCTGATGGCGATTGGCGGCAACACCGTGGCCCTGAGCGATATCCACCGCTACACCGTCACCGACATGAACTGGATCACCGACGCCCAGTTCGTCGCCTTCTTCGCCCTGTCCCAGGCATTGCCCGGGCCCAATGGCATGTTCCTGGTATTTATCGGCCAGCAAGCCGCCGGGTTGCCCGGCGCCCTGGTGGCCCTGACCGCCAAGCTGGTGCCCTGCTCGGTGCTCACCTACTTCGGCGCCGGCTGGCTGGAAAAACACACCAAGACCCCGTGGGTGCAGCGGGTCAAAGGCAGCCTGCTGCCGATCTCCATCGGGCTGATCCTGGCCGCCAGCTACATCCTGATGAACAGCCTGGAAAACAACGCCACCAGCCTGGTACTGACCCTGGCCAGCGCTGCCGTGGTGTATTACACAAGACTCAACGCGATCTGGCTGATCATCCTCGGCGTAGTGTTGGGCCTGTGCAGTGCATGGCTGGGAGTGAACTGGTTTTAGGGGCACAATCGACGGTATTCGAACAAGAGTCACGCCCATGCTGATCGACGAAGAGTTCACCCTCAAGAAGCTGGAAATTTTCCTGGCGTTCATGCGCACCGGCAACCTGGCGCGGGCGGCGGCTGAATTGCAGACCAGCAACGTCAGCGTGCACCGGGCGATCCACTCCCTGGAAAACGCCCTGCGCTGCCCGCTGTTCAAGCACGAAGGGCGCAACCTCACGCCGCTGGAAAGCGCCTATGTGCTGGAAGAGCGCGCGCAGAAGCTGGTGCAGGATGTGGTCGACAGCGTGCGGGTGACCCGCGAGGCCGCCGGCTTTTCCGCCGAGCGCTTCAAGCTGGGCTCGCTGTATTCGCTGACGGTGAAGACCGTGCCGCAGTTGATCATGGGGCTGAAGATTCGCCGTAGCGAGCTGAATATCGACCTGATCCTCGGGTCGAATTTCGACCTGCTGTACAAGCTGAAGAACATGGAAGTCGATGCGATCCTGATCTCCCTCGACGAGCACGCCAACGATCCGGACTGCGAGCAGATCGCGCTGTTTTCCGACGACATCTTCCTCGCCACCCCGGCCGATTCACCCTTCGACCGCGAACAGGAAATCGACCTGGCGGACGTGCGCGACGCCACCTTCATCACCCTCACCCAAGGCTTCGCCACCCATCAGGATGGCAACCGCGTATTCAAGCAGGCAGGGTTCGAGCCGAAGGTGGCGATGCAGGTCAACGACATCTTCACCCTGCTGAGCATGGTCAGCTCGGGCGTGGGTTATGCGCTGCTGCCGGGACGGATTGCGGCGGTGTACGAGAACCGGGTGAAGCTGATTCCCCTGCAACCGCGCTACCGTTTGCAGCAGCACATTGGCGTGGTGTTTCTGAAAGCCAAGGAGCGCGACCCGAACTTGCTCGCGCTGTTGGCAGAGTGCCGGATGTATGCGAACCGCCAAACCTGACAATGATCCCCTGTGGCGAGGGAGCTTGCTCCCGCTCGGCTGCGCAGCAGTCGTAAAATCAGCGCTCGCGTTGTTTCAGGAGGAATGCATTGGGACCGCTTCGCGCTCCAGCGGGAGCAAGCTCCCTCGCCACAAAAGCGGTCGACACCTCTCGGGTCAGCCGACGATCCCGCGCACGATGAAGTACAGCACCGACGGCCCCAGCAAACACCCAAGCCCGGTGTGAAAGGTGGCGGTCAGTGCGCCATACGGCACCAACCGCCGGTCCGTCGCCGCCAGGCCTGCCGTCACGCCGCTCACCGTACCGGCCAGGCCGCCAAACACCATCGCCGAGCGCGGGTTATCCAGGCCCATCCAGCGTGCCGCCATGGGCGTGCCCACCATCACCAGGATCGCCTTGATCAACCCAGTCGCAATGGACAGCGCCACCACATCCGAGCTTGCCCCCAACGCCGCCCCGGTCACCGGCCCGACGATGTACGTCACCGCGCCCGCGCCGATGGTGGTCATGCTGATCGCATCGCGATAACCAAACGCCCAGGCGATACTCGCGCCCACAATAAACGGCAGCACCGTGCCCAGCAGCAAGGCAATGGCACCAATCAAGCCGGCCTTGCGCGCCTCGGTGGCCTGTACTTCAAACGCCGTGGCCACGATGGCAAAGTCCCGCAGCATGGCGCCGCCCATCAAGCCGATCCCGGAAAACAGCGCCACATCCGCCAGGCCTTTCTGGCCGCCGGTCAAGGTGCCGCCCACCCAGGCCAGCACCAGCCCGATCACAATCGCGATGGCTGAGCCGTGGATGCGTCCGAAGGTCAGGCGCTTGGACAGCACCACCGAAATCCACATCACCACGCCGACAAATGCAAAGGCGGTGACCAAGCCGTTATTTGCCAGGCCTTTCTCGATGAGTTCCCACATATCAGCGACCTCCCGCGACAGGTGCAGCCGCAATCAGCGGCTCTTCATCGGGCAGCGGTTCGCCCTTGTGCGTGCGGCTGATCAAGGCAATCGTGCAACCGCACACCACCACCGAACCAATCGCCGCCAGCACCGCCACCGGGCCGCCGTGCAGCGCGGTCACCACGTTCTGTTGCGCCGCCATCGCCACCACCACCGGGATGTACATGGCACCCCAGAAGCCGACACCCATCTCGCATTCCTTGGTCATGCCGCCGTGTTTGTGCATCCACAACCGTGCGCAGATCAGCAGGATCATCGCGATCCCCACCCCGCCCACGTTGGATTTGACTCCCAGCAACACGCCGAGCATGTCGCCCAGAATCACGCCGGCCAACATGCAGATCGCCAGCAACGCCACACCGTAAATAATCATGATGGTTGTCCTCAAAGTGCTTCATCGAAATTGTTGTTTTTGTGCTTCGAAAGCCTTGGGCGGCAATGCCGATCCGATAAAGATGAATACCGTACCTGTGGCGAGGGAGCTTGCTCCCGTTGGGCTGCGTAGCGGCCCTGAAATCCTCGGAGCGCTGCGCACTCCAACGGGAGCAAGCTCCCTCGCCACAGGTCATTGGTGACCCGCTCTATCTCTTGACCGACCAGCATCAGCCTTGGTGGAGCTCTATCGGTGATGGTTTCCCTCCTCTCGCAGCAAGGCCTGCAAGGTGTCCAGGCGGGCGCCTTCGAAGGCGATGACGGTGCCTTGCTCGAACACCCGGCGCGCAAGGCCTGTAAGCACGGCACCGGGAGGCAGTTCGATATGCAGGCGCACACCGCGCTCGAAGGCGCTTTGCACGGTGCCGCGCCAGTCGACGATGCGGCACATGTTGAAGGCGAGGTCGTCGCGCAGGTGTTCGGTGTTGTGGATCGGCCGGGCGCGGGTGCTGCTCAGGTAGGTGATGCTCGGCGGTTTCAGTGTCACTTGGGCGAATGCTTCGGCCAGGGCCTCGGCGGGTTTTTCCAGCAGTACGCAATGAGACGGCACGCTGACGGCCAGGCGTTTGGCGACGCCGTTGCCGCGCACCAGATTGGCGACCGCCTTCATGGCCTCATCGCTGCCGGCGATGACCGTCTGGTTGTCGGCATTGATATTGGCCAGGTAAACCGGGGTTTGCGGACTGTGGACCTGAGCAAGCAAGGCCTCGACGGTGGACAGGTCCGGGCCGATAAGGGCGGTCATGCCGTAGCCGTGGGGATACGCGTGTTGCATCAATTCGCCGCGCAGGCTGACGAGTTTCAACGCGTCGGCAAAGTCCAGCGAGCCGGCGATCACGGCGGCCGGATAGGCACCAATGGACAGGCCGGCGACGTAATCGGGGGTGTGTTCCAGCAAACGCGCACTGGCGACACCGGCAATCAACAGGCAGAGCTGCACGGCACGGGTCGAGGCCAGCGCTTCGGCAGAATCCAGGGTAAGCACATCCTCATTGAGGGCAGCACTGGCTTCGTCCAGCACCGCACGCGGCAATTGCTGGAGCATGCCGGGACGCTGGGCGCCCTGCCCCGGGAATGCCAGGAGGCTACTCATGCCACGGCCTGCCAAGGATCGAGCACCAGCTGCGCGCCGCTGGCGTTCTTCAGCAGCACGCGACGCGAACCACCGGCCCATTCACGCAACGCGACCGCGCCAAAAGGCGTTTGCAGTTGCAGGTCCACGGCGCACACCGCCGTATCCAGTATCGCCAGCAGGTCCTCTGCATCGCTGCGATCAAGGCGCTCGGGCGTGCGCAAAATCAAATCCAGATCGCTCTTGGCATGCAGCGCTTCGACACCGCTGGCCAACTCGAAACCCGCACTGCCGGTGACGCCCCAACTCTCTCCCGCCAGCACCGGTTGCAACTGAGCGAGGGCCTGCAACGCCGGCAAATCCCTTGGCGAGATCACACCGCGCAGGTCTTCCGGCACCACGCGCCGCTGCACCGCCGCCATCGGCATCACGGCGGCGAAGCGCTGCTCGCGCAAGCGCCCGCGTACCCCCACCGCTACCTCGCCCGGCGACGCGTTCGCCCGGCGCACCACCACCGGATGCCCAGCGGCCAATGCTGCCAGCACCCAGGCCGGCGCATCAGCGGGCGCATGCGCCGGGGTCATGCCCCAGAGCAAGTCGTGAGCGTTCACCATTGCTCCCGCAGCAGTTGGCGCACGTGGCTGGAGGCAGCGCGATTGGCGGCGCCCAGGCGACCGCTCAGGTCCCGACCGCCGGCCTGCACATCCTTGATCGCCTGCACCAGGCAATCGCTGACCCGCGCCACATCTTCGGTGGTGGGCTGCTCGATCTGGCTGACCGACAAGGTCTCCCAGAGCAAGCCGAGGCTGGCATAGCTGTCGATGTCATAGGCCATCGGCGGCACGCTGGCGGCCAGGGTTTCCAGCTCTTCAACACTGCGCAGGGTTACCCGCGCCGCCGAAGCCTTGCCCATGGCATGCACCATCACGCCGGGGTCGCGCAGGGCAATCAGGCGGTTGGCCTGGTAACCATGGGCGAGGAAGGCGCCGGACATCGCCTTGCCCACCAGCAGCGCGATCACCGGGTGACCGGCCAGGCGGGCACGGGCGTAGCTGTCGGCAGCGGCGGCCAATGCCTGGTGAATGCCCAAGGCCTCTTCGCGACGACCGTAGGCCTGGCTCGGCACATCCACGATGGCAATCAGCGGACGCTTGTCGCCGGTATCGATCGCTTCATCAACCGCCTTGGCCAAGCCCCAGCCTTCCAGCAAACCGACTTCACCGTTGCGAGCGCGAGGGAAGCGGTTTTGCGGGTCGGTGACCACCGCGATAAAGCGCACTGGCTGATCACCGAGCACACCGTCGGCGACTTTCAGCGAGTTCGGCAAACCGCTCACTGGCGCTGCGTCGCCGCTCAATGCGTTGAACCACTGCAAACCTCTCATGAGCGTTCTCCCTGATACAGATCGCGAACCGTCGCCGGGTCGATTTGCGGTTCGGCGTTCAGTGCGGCCAGGCGTTCCAGATAGTGATCAACCTGACGGCTGCGCTGGTTTTCCGGCAAGCCTTGTTGCAGCAACTCAGTGATCTGCTGCTGAATCTGCGCCACGTCGTCGGCCACATACCGGTCGGCCAAGCCACTGTTGAAACGCTGCTCACCGCCGGTCAGGCTCCAGATGAAGGGCCGGTCACGGGAGTCGTATTCTTCAAGGCCGGCTTCCTGCTCGATTACCTGCGGGCCGTTCAGGCCAAGGCGCGCCTCACGGGTCACCAGCAGATAACTGCACAAGCCTGCCGCGATGGACATGCCGCCAAAACAACCGACGCTGCCCGCCACCACGCCGATCACCGGCTGGTACTGGCGCAGGTCGACAATCGCCGCATGGATATCGGCGATGGCAGCCAAGCCCAGGTTGGCTTCCTGCAAGCGCACGCCGCCGGTTTCCAGCAGCAGGATGGCGCGCGTCGGGATGCCGTTGCGGTTGTCTTCAGCAGCCAACTCCAGTGCTCCGGCCATCTTTGCGCCGCCGACTTCACCGAGACTGCCGCCCTGGAAATTGCCTTCGATGGCCGCGATGACCACCGGCAAGCCGGCGATGCTGCCCTTGGCGATCACCACGCCGTCATCTGCCTGCGGCACCACGCCCTGGCGGCTCAGCCACGGCGACATGACGCGCTGGAACGGGTCGATCAGTTCGCGATAGCTGCCCGCGTCGAGCAAGGCCTTGGCCCGTTGCCGGGCGCCGAGTTCGACGAAGCTGTGTTTGTTCAGCAAGTCAGTCATGACCGATCTCCTCGAAGCCTTGCTCCAGGCGCAAGCGCACCACGCCGGGTGTGGCGCCGAAGTCGTGGATATCGATGTTCAATGCGGGGGGTGTCTGTTCCTGGAAGATCCGCTCGAACAGATGCTGCCAACGTAGCTGCGCACCATTGACCGAGGTTTGCACCTGAATCGTCAGGGTGCCGGCGGTGCCCGGTTCCAGCAGCACTTCGAGGTCGCCGGAGCCGACGCAACCTACCAGCGCGCGGCCCTTGGCGGGCTGCCCGGCGGGAAATTCAAAGGATAAGGTTTCCATCACAGCGCTCCGTCGAGGCGGTCGATAAACAGGCAGGCGGCCAACAGGTCGGCGGCGCCACCGGGGGAGGCATTCAGCGCCAGCAGTTGCTGGTCCAGCTCATGCAGTTGGCGGCGGCCGGCGAGGCTTGCACTGCCGCCGGCGTCCAGCACCGCTTGAGCGCCTTGTTGCATGGCCTGCAAGCCTTCAGGACCGGCGCGGTAGAGCACGCAGGTGTCGGCCAGGTCGGTCATGATCGCCAGCAAGGCGTCGAGGCGCGCGTTCTGTTCGCCGTGTTGCTGCAGGCGGCTTTTCTTCAGTTGGGGCAGGCCGCGTTGCAGCACCGACGGAAAGCCCAGTTGCGCCTCTTCGCGGGCACCGCGTGCGCCGTAGCGTTGTGCGACCTGGGCGCCGTGGCTCAGCGGTTGCGGTGCGTAACGGTCGTTGAGCAAGGCCAGGCGGGCGGCGCGCAACGTCACCGCGCTGGCAGTGCAGGATTCCGGTTGCAGTGCGGCGGCGGCGACTAACAGGCCGAGGGCCCAGATCGCACCGCGATGGGTATTAACGCCGCTGGTGGTGACGAGCATCGCCTGCTCACCTTCGCGACCGATGCGCCCGAGGGCTTCACGCAGGGGCAAACCGACTTCGCCAAATTCGACAGCGGCCTCGGCCATTTCCTTGAACGCCGGCCACAGCGACAGCGCCGAGGCGTGCATCAAGCCGAGGTGCAAATCGGTATGGGCACCGTTGCCGCGACGGTCTACCAGGGCGGGTTTCGGCGACAGGTCCGCCTCATCAATCAAGGCGTCGACGGCCATGTCGGCCAGGCGTTCGGCCAGTGTCAGGTCGTGCAGTTTGAGTGCGTGCATTTACCAGCTCCTGAACTTGGCGGGCGGGTTGTACAAGCCACCGGACCACTCCACCAGATCGGCCACGCTCTTGGCGGCCAGCAGCTCGCGGGTGGCATCGGTGCGGCGGATGCCGAGGTCTTCGGGCAGCGCAATCAAGCCTTCGCGACGCATGCGTGCGGTGTCCTTGGGGTTGTGGCGCAAGCCGATGGCGGTCACCCCGGCCACGGCGGCGATCATCGCCTGGCGCTCTTCCAGGGAACGGGCCTTGTACAGGTAGGCGATGCCTTCTTCGGTGAGCAGGTGCGTGACGTCGTCGCCGTAGATCATGATCGGCGCCAGGGGCATGCCGCTTTTGCGGGCGACTTCCACCGCGTCGAGGGTTTCGACAAAGGTGGGTTTGCCGCCTTCCTGGAAGGTCTCGACCATCTGCACCACGAGCTTTTTGCCGCGTTCGAGCAAGGCTTCCGGGGCGTCGTCGTGGCGCATGTCGAGCCAGGCGGGTGTGCCATGGCGGCGACCGCGCGGGTCGTGGCCCATGTTCGGCGCACCGCCAAAACCGGCGAGGCGGCCACGGGTAACGGTGGAGGAATGCCCGTCGCCATCGACCTGCAAGGTGGCGCCGATAAACAGGTCCACCGCGTACTGGCCGGCCAGTTGGCAGAACATTCGGTTGGAGCGCAGCGAGCCGTCGCGACCCGTGAAGAACACATCCGGCCGGGCGGCGATGTAGTTCTCCATGCCCAGTTCGGTGCCGAAGCAATGCACGCTTTCGACCCAGCCGCTTTCGATGGCCGGGATCAGGGTTGGGTGCGGGTTGAGGGTCCAGTTGCGACAGATCTTGCCCTTCAGGCCCAGGGATTCACCGTAGGTCGGCAGGATCAATTCGATGGCGGCGGTGTTGAAACCGATGCCATGGTTCAGCGACTGAACGTTGTGTTTTTCATAGATGCCGCGGATCGCCATCATCGCCATCAACACATGCACGGGCTTGATGTGGCGTGGGTCGCGGGTGAACAGCGGTTCGATGTAGAAGGGCTTGTCAGCGACCACCACGAAATCGACCCAGCTCGCGGGGATGTCGACGCGCGGCAGGTCGGTGACGTCATCCACCAGTTGGTTGACCTGGACGATGACGATGCCATCGCTGAAGGCGGCCGGCTCGATCAGCGCGGGTGTGTCTTCGGTACTCGGGCCGGTGTAGATATTGCCGGCGCGGTCGGCCATGAAGCCGGCCGACAGGACCACGTTGGGGATCAGGTCCACCACCAGCCGCGCGTAGAGTTCGATGTAGGTATGAATCGCGCCAATTTCCAGCAGGCCGTCTTCCAGCAATTGGCTGATGCGCAGGGACTGGGTGCCGGCGAAGGAGAAATCCAGCTTGCGGGCGATGCCCTTTTCAAACAGGTCCAGGTGCTCGGAGCGGCCGACGCTGGGCATGATCATGTGCAGGTCGTGGAGCTTGGCGGGGTCGGCCTTGGCCAGGGAGCGCGAGAGGAAATCGGCCTGCTTCTGGTTGTTGCCCTCCAGCACCACGCGGTCGCCGGGGAGGATCAGGGCTTCCAGGGCTTCGACAATGCGCTCGCTGGGGAGCACGGCGCCATCGGCGAAGGATCGCACCAATGCGAGGCGGCGCTGCTTCTCATCGCGCCGCCGCGTCCAGCGCGAGTCGGGGGAAGTTGTTGTTGTCATGGTCGCTCCACGGGATTTGCTGTCGTGGGCTGTACCTTAGGAGGGTATTGGGGGGGCATCAATCAAGCTGGGCGGTGAACCGTTACGATTGGAGTAATGGTTAATTAGCAAATGCTGAGGCTCGGGCTCAACACAGTTCAAATGTGGGAGCGGGCTTGCTCGCGAATGCGGTGGGTCAGTTGATAAATCGGGTACTGACACACCGCATTCGCGAGCAAGCCCGCTCCCACATTTGCTCAGCGCTGTTCGGGAGAACGTGCGCAGAAGTCCCAAAATGGGAACGATCAGTCCCTTTTTGGGACTGATCTCGCTTCATCACCCAAGCCGCTATTTCTGGTTAGTCACCCACTGTTCGACCTCCTTCAATAGCGCTTGAGTATGCGCAATCAGTTGCTCCAACAACCCCTCATCCTCATCCATATACCCTTCATATTCCGCCAGGTTGCGGCGCTCGTGGCATAGCGCAAACAGTCTTACCTGAACCTTGTTGGCTGCGGTGGTATGAAGCAGGCATTGGAACACCAGATAGCGCTTGTCCGAGCGATAGCCGTGCAAGCGCAAGGCTGTGAGGGCGATTGCGTGGGCCGCGTTGTAAGCCAAATCAAAACGGCTGGCGAAAGATAATTGCGGGGTTTTGGCGTCCTTCAATCGATCACGGGCAGAGCGCATCAACCCATCACATTCCGTGCGATCCGGCGGCTCAGCCTTCAAGCCACCACTACGTTGCAGGTTCTCCAGGTTTGCCTTGCTGTCCATCCTTGGACTCCACGGGGTTTTCCCCAATCAGGTTGATCTTGTCCTGCTCCGCCACCCGCTGCACAAAACTATGACCGGCATTCCATTTGCCGATCCAGTCTTCGGGGGTATAGAGCGTCGGGTTGATGGTGCGGCCCAGTTGCTCTTCCAGCGGCATGAGCTGCTCCATGACTTCACTGTAGTTGAGGCTTTCGCCGATCAGCATCAGATCTATGTCACTGGATGAGTGCGCCTCGCCCTTGGCGATGGAACCGTAGATAAATGCCCACTTCAGTTGCGTGGCAAATGGAGCCAGTGCGTTGCGCAATGGCTCATCCAGGCTCAGGGTCTTGCGCACGATGGCCAACAGCTCCGAGTAAACGGGGCACTGCGGGTTGGCCTGGTAGTGGGTTTGGTTGCCCTGGCGCGTCACCGTCAGGATGCCTGCCAACTGCAAACGCTCCAGCTCGCGGGTCAGGCTGCCCTTGCCCACCTTTGCCCAGCGGGCGATTTCATTGGTGAAGAAGCTATGGTCGGGCTTGCCAAAGAGCAAACCCAAGACTTTCTGCTGAGTCACGGTGAATAGCGCAGTGCTAAGGGGCAGGGTTTGCATGGCAGCGACCGAAGAGTCCCAAAAAGGGAACGATAGGTCCCTTTTTGGGAACGATCAAGTTTTTAGGCTGCGCAAGAAGGAGCAACCTGCTCCAGTGCCTGATCAACCAGTAACTGCCCCAGCTCACTCATCTGCTGAATGGCCAGCACCACGCCGCGCTGGGAACCTTCCAATTCAAAGGCCAGGTTGGAAGTCAGGGCGTTGAGTGAGGCAAAGGTTTCAGAAGCGTTGGCCAGCAGGGCTTCGGTGGATTGAGAGGGGGTGACGGTAAAGAGTGAAGATGAAGCCGAAGGCGGAAAGTAATGATCCATCGCACGCTCGGCGGCGGCCTGGAGTTTGCGGTGTTCGATTTCGGTGTTGTGGGGCGGATTGGGGGTAGGTTTGAACATGATGTGCAGCTCCGATATGTATTAGGGAAGCTGACACCGTCCGCTTGCACGCGAATAAGGTGGCAGCTGTGCGCAGGTGTGCAAGACCGGGCATATCGGACCCCGGCAGACCCCAAGGGATCTCCCACGCACAGCCGCCATAAGAAATACAGCAGGCATAAAAAACGCCCGTTGAATGGCTATGGGCGTTGGTGCGCCGACATGTAACCGGACTTGCACGTCCGTGTCACCGTTTTTTGCGATGACGGACGAAGACTAGGCGCGATCGCAGGGCACAACAAGTTCATGCACAGCGCGAGAGGTTGCAGGAAAAATCCGACTGTAAAGCGCACGCCGATGCGATCGTTCCCACGCTCTGCGTGGGAATGCATCCCGTGACGCTCCGCGTCACCACAGCGCAAGACTTGAGCCTTGCATCGCCAGTTGGACGCAGAGCGTCCGAGGCTTCATTCCCACGCGGAGCGTGGGAACGATCATCAACATGTGTAGCTCAGGCCAATCCGGCTTCGACCAACAACGCCTCCAATCCCATCAAGTCCGGCACCCTGGCCACATGCTCCCCCACCTGCACCGCCGCCAACTCCAGCGGGCACAACGGCACGTCCACATAACTCAACTGGCTATCGAGCTTGTACGAGCGCGGAATCCCCTGGATCACCAACGCAATAAACTTCAACGTCGGCCGTCCTCCGAGGGTGTTCAACACCACAATCCGCGCCCGCTCTCCCACCACGCCCGACTCGCCACACGCGGCCTCAAAGCTGATCAACGGCAACTGCCGATCCCGCCAGGTAACCTGCCGCAAATACCACGGCGGCGCATCACTGGCCGGTTCGCCGCGCTGGAAGTCGATCAGCTCGGCCACGGCGACGTTGGGCAACAACAGGTGACGGTCGGCCAATGGCAGCAGCAAGCCGGTGAGTTGAGTTGCGCGGTGATCAAGCACGGGACTTGCTCCAGTAAGCGATGCTTTCCAGCAGCACCGACTCTTGATAAGGCTTGCCGAGGTAGTCGTTGACGCCAATCGCCATTGCACGATCACGGTGTTTTTGCCCGGTGCGGGAGGTGATCATGATGATGGGCATGCGCATCAGCCGCGGGTCGTCGCGCACCTGGATGGCCACTTCGAAGCCGTCCATGCGCGGCATTTCGATGTCGAGCAGCATCAGGTCCGGGGTGTGCTCTTCCAGCACGGCCATGGCGTCGATGCCGTCCTTGGCGGTGAGCACGTTCATGCCGTTGCGCTCCAGCAGGCGGCTGGTGACTTTGCGCACGGTGACCGAGTCGTCCACCACCAGCACCAGCAGCGGGCGCTTTTTCAGCGGGTCGTTGAGGATCAACGGAGCGTCCGCCGCCTGGGCCGGCAACGCCGGTGGCCGGGCGCGGATATGCGCCATCAGGTCGATGATCAGCACCACGCGGCCATCGCCAAGGATGGTTGCGCCAGACACGCCCTTCACCCCGGCAAACTGCGGCCCCAGGCCCTTGACCACGATCTCCCGGGTGCCGGCCATGGCGTCCACTTGCACCGCCACGCGCCGTTCGTTGCATTGCACCAGCAGCACCGGCAGCGGCTGGTACTGGCCCAGCAGGTTCGGCCGGCCGACGGTGTGCAGCAGGTCGCCGAGGTAGAACAGTTCGTAGCGTTGGCCGGCGTATTCGTAGCGCGGCGGGTCCTGCTGATAGTGCCCTTCCAGCTCATGGGGCATGACCCGCACCAGCCCTTCGATGGTGTTCAGCGGGATCGCGTATTGATCGTCGGCACACTGCACCATCATCGCCCGGTTGACCGACACGGTGAACGGCAGGCGAATGCGAAAGTGCACGCCCTCTCCCGGCGTCGAGTCGATGACCATCGAGCCGCCCAGCTGGCGCACTTCTTCATGCACCACGTCCATGCCCACGCCACGCCCGGAAATCTGGGTGATTTTTTCGGCAGTGGAAAACCCCGGTTGCAGGATGAACTGCAACACGTCGCGGTCGCTGATTTCCAGGTTGGGGTCGAGCAAGCCACGCTTGATCGCCTTGCGCCGCACGGCTTCAAGCGGCACGCCGGCGCCGTCGTCGCGCATGTCGAAAACGATGTCGCCGCCTTCGTGGGTCAGGTCCAGGGTGATGCGGCCTTTCTCGGGTTTACCGGCCAGCAATCGTGCATCGCGGGATTCCAGGCCGTGGTCGACGGCGTTGCGCAGCATGTGTTCCAGCGGCGCGACCATGCGCTCCAGCACGTTGCGGTCCATCTCGCCTTCGGCATTGCCGACGATAAATTCCACGTCCTTGCCCAGCTCGCCCGCCACCTGCCGCACGATGCGTTTAAGCCGTGGCAGCATGCGTTCGAAGGGCACCATGCGCGTGCGCATCAGGCCTTCCTGCAACTCGGTGTTGATGCGCGCCTGTTGCTGCAGCAGGTTGTGGGCATCCTGGTTGCGGCGGTCGAGGGTTTCCTTGAGGTCGAGCAGGTCGGAAGCCGATTCGAACAGGGCCCGGGACAGTTGTTGCAACTGGGAATGGCGGTCCATTTCCAGCGGGTCGAATTCTTCGTAGCCCAGGCGTTCGGCCTCGGCCTGCTGGCGGCTGAGGATGCGACCCTGGGTCTCGGTGTCGAGGCGGCGTAGTTGATCGCGCATACGCTCAATGGTGGTTTCCACCTCGTTGAGGGCAACGCTCGCATCGTTGACCTGCTGCTCGATACGCCCACGGAAGATCGAAGTTTCACCCGCCAGGTTGACCAGGTCATCCAGCAAGTCGGCAGAGATCTTCACCATGTCGGCGGCCGGATCGCTGGCCGGCACCGCCTCGGTTTTGGTTGCCGTCAACGCCAGCGGTGCGTCCGTCACTTCAGCCGGACGCACCAGGCTCTTGATGCGCTCGATCAGCAGGTCCACCGAGCCCACCGGCATGCCCGCCGCCACCGCATCGATCATCTGCGCCAGGCGGTCGTGGCAGCCTTGCAGCA
Source organism: Pseudomonas sp. E6002 (assembly GCF_013385565.1). NCBI lineage: Bacteria > Pseudomonadati > Pseudomonadota > Gammaproteobacteria > Pseudomonadales > Pseudomonadaceae > Pseudomonas > Pseudomonas sp. E6002. The sequence goes on from NZ_JACAPT010000009.1 coordinate 226,460, forward strand.
AGGCGAACAGCTCCGCCGAGGGCGCCAGCAAACCTGCCGACAAGCCCTCATAGAGAAACTCCAGCTCATGGGCCAGGTCGCCAATCGGGCCGATCTCGACCATGCGAGCGCCGCCCTTGAGGGTGTGCAGGTCGCGCAGCAGTGTCTCGACTTCCTGGCGATTTTTCGGCTCGGCCTGCCAGCGCAACAGCGCGGCGCCGGAGCTGTCGAGGATGTCGGCGGCCTCTTCGAGAAAGATATCCAGCAGCTCGGGATCACTGCCCGGCGTCTCGACTTCGGCGGCCGCTGCGGGCGCCGCTTGTCCGGTGCCTTGGCGCAACTCACGCAAGTGGCTGATCAGGTCGGAGGAGTCGCTCAACGGTTGCTGGTGTTGCAGTTGCTCAAGCAACAGCGCCAGCCGCTCATGACTGGCCATCAACACATTGGCCAGCTCGCTGGAATAGCTGTAGCGACGGTCCACCAAACCTTCGTAAAGGTTTTCCAGCTCAAGGGCCAGGTCGCCCACCGCGCCGATTTCAGCCATGCGCGCGCCACCCTTGAGGGTGTGCAAATCCCGCTGCAACGATGACAGCGGCGCTGCGTTATCCGGGTCCAGCAGCCAACGCTTCAAGGACTGGCCGGCGCTGTCGAGGATGTCCACCGCTTCCTCAAGGAAGATCTCGACGATCTCGTCATCCACCGCAAAACCCTGATCGAGCTTCGCCGTAGCGGCGCCCAGCTCGGAGATGCTCAGCGCGCGGCTGCCATCGGTCTTGATCAAGCCGGTGGCGGACGGGTCGAGGCCTTCATCCAGCAGCTCGCGCAGGGCGCGTACCCGGGCCGGCGCCGCGCTGATTTCCTGGCCGGCGGCCAGTTGGTCGAGCATGTTGATCAGGGCTTCGTGGGCCTGTTCGGCCTCGTGGAAGAAGCGCTCGCTGACCGCCAGGCTGCTTTCTTCCACTGCGCCGTAGAGGTCGAGCAAGGCTTCGCACAATTCGTCCATCGGGTGCAGGTCGGCGAGGTGCGCGCCTTCGCCGAGGGTGGTCAGTTCGTCCAGCAGCGCGCTCAGTTCCTGGCGTTCGCCGGGGTGCTGTTGCCAGCGGCGCAGCAGGCTTTCGGCGTCCAGCAGGATGTCCATGCCCTGGGCCAGGAAGTTGGCGATCAACTGCGGGTCGCGCTTGATCCGCAGGCCGGTGTTGGGCGCATTCAGCAAGGCTTCAAGCTGGCTGTTCAGCAGGTTTTGCGTGCGCTCGATCAGCCCTGCTGCACCATTGATGGCCGCGTGAGGGTCACTGTCCAGCTGGCGCACGCCGCGCTGGAACAACGCTTCGGCCTCCAGCAGCAATTCGATTTCATCCAGGTCCAGCGGCAGGCGGTGGGCCTTGTATTCGCGGGTCAGGTGATCCAGCGGGCGCGCCAGTTCGGCGATGGGCAACACACCGGCCATATAGGCGCTGCCTTTGAGGGTGTGCAGTGCGCGTTGCAGGTCATCACTGACTTGCAGCGGCAGGTGCTCGGTGGCCTGTTGCAGGAAGCGGTTGAGGCTGTCGAGGTGGCTCTGGGCTTCGTTGCGGAAGATTTCCAGCAACTGCGGGTCCAGGGCGGCCGGGTCTGTGGCCGACGGTTCGACACGGCTGGCCAGGGCGTGCGCCCGCGCCGCCAGTTCGTCTACGTCATCGCGCTGGCGCTGGGCATCGTCGGCAAAATCGGTGATCAGCTCCGGCAGCAATTCCAACACGTCATCCAGCACTGCTTGCACATCCGGGCCCGGCGCGACGCTGCGCTCCAGCACGCGGTTGAGCAGGTTTTCCACGGCCCAGGCCAGCTCTGCCAACACCAGGGCGCGCACCATGCGGCCACTGCCTTTCAAGGTGTGGAAGGCGCGGCGCATTTCGCTCAGGGTGGCCTTGTCTTCCAGGCTGGCGGTGCCGGCGGGCACATAGCGATGCAGCACATCGAGGACTTCGGCGATTTCTTCGAGGAAGACTTCCCGCAGTTCATCATCGATGGCTTCTTCACCGGCGGGCGGCGGCAGCAGGCTGCCGGGACGCTGGAGTGCCGGCGGGTTGAGGCGCGAGGTGGGGCTGGCCAACGCATCGGCGAGGAACGGGGTTTGCTCCGTGGGCGTATCACCCTGCTCAAGCAGTGCCTGGCGCCAGGGTTTTTCGGCCGGCAAATAGCCCAGCGCGGCCAGGCCTTCAGCGGCGACTTCCAGCACCCGTTCGCCCGGGGCGTCGTGGTCCTGGAGCATGCGTTCCAGGTAGTACTCGAGGCTGGTGAGCACATCGGCAAAATGCTCAAGCTGCGCCTCGGAAGGCGCGGCGTCGCCGACCATCAGTTGCTCGTTGACGTAGTCATTGCAGCCACGCATCAGGCTCGCCGCACGGGGCAGCGGAATCATCGCCAGCGCGCCGCGCACCTGGGTCAGCAACTCGGGCAGCGACTCCAGGCGCTGGCGGTCCCAATGGGCCTCGATGCAGTCGATCACCAGCTCTTTGGCCTGGGTCAGGCACTGGCAGGATTCGCGGATGACGAGGTGGTGGATCTGCGTCAGGTCGGTGGTAGGCAGGCGGCTTTCTTCGCGGCGCTCCGGCTCGACAGTGCCGACCATCCCGGCCAGCGTGGCCTCGACGTAGAGCAACGCACCGGCAACGTCCATCAATACCGCATCGTTGGGTTCGCGCTGCCCCTGGGCCAGGCCGAGTACCACCGCCAGTTGGTCGATGATCACTTTGCGCGGCTGGCCGAAGCCCAATACGGCGAGGGTATCGGCGATCTGCCGCAGCGGCGCCAGCAACGCCTCAAGGTCCGAGGCGTGCTGACGGTCGCTGCGTACGAACAGGTCCAGGCGTTCCTTGACCCGCACCAGCTCCTCGCACAACGCGCCGAGCACCGAGCCCATCGCGTCGCGGTCCGGGCCGGCCAGGCGGGCGCGTTCGGCGTCCACCACGGCGCTGTCGGGCAAAGCTTCATCGAGGCCATAACGTTCTTTCAAACTTTGCATCCGTGGAGTCGGTCGGGTGACTTTGGCGACGTAGAACAACAGGCTCTTGAGCAGCTCATCCGGGGCCGGGGTGTTGATGCCGTTGATGCCCTGGATCAGCAGGCGCTTGAGTTCCTTGTCGCAGGCCTTGAGCAAACTGCGCAACGCCGGGCTGTTGGCAACCACGCCAATGAGCATGCCTTCCACCAGCGCCGAGGTGACCTGCCACAACGGTAACAGCGGCGCACCATGGCACAGGGCTTCGAGGCGGGCGAAGACCCGCGCCATGTCTTCGAGGTTGCTGGGGCCGTGGTCTTCGCGCAGCAAACCGACCAGCGCCTGTTGCAGCATCTGCCGCCACTGGCGCAGCAGTTCGGGGAAATCCCCTGGCGTGCGCTGGGCCAGGGCGTCTTCGGGCAGCGGCGGGATCACCAGCAGTTGCGGGCTGAACAGGCTGGTTTCCGAGAGCAGGCTTTCGCCGCGCACGCTGCGCAGGTCGTTGAGCAGCGGCAGCACCACCAGGGGCAGGTCGCGCCGGGCGCTGTGTACGCGGTCGAGGTACAGCGGCAGTTGGCCAAGGCCCTGTTGCAGCAGGCGAATGCCTTCGTCGCGCTGGCTGACGCGCGCGCCTTGCAGGGCGAGGGCCAGTTGTTCCATTTCTTCAGCGAACAGGGCCGCGCCGTAGAACTCGACCATCAACAGGCTGCCATGCACCTGATGGATGCATTCCAGGCACTGACCGATGGCCTCGCTGCTGCTTTCTTCAACATAGGCGTCCAGCGCCGAACGGGCCTGTTTCAGGGTTTCGGCAATTTCGCCCTTGACCCATTCGAGGGCCACGTAGTCGTGCCGATCAACCATAACCGCTCCCGTCTGAATTCATGAGTTGCTGGTAGTGCTGGGTCATGCGTACACCGATCTCAAAACAAAGGAGATCAACTGTGGGAGCGGGCTTGCTCGCGAATGCGGTGGGTCAGACAAAGCGTCGGCGACTGACACACCGCATTCGCGAGCAAGCCCGCTCCCACATTTGCTTTTCGGTGTTTTCGAGGGCGCATTTCACTCATCCACCCGCTTCGCCGCCGGCAAGGTGAACCCCGACACCGACCGCCGCAACTGACTGGCCATTTTTGCCAGGTTGCCGATGCTCTCGGCAGTGGCCGTAGAGCCTGACGAAGTCTGAGTGGTGATCTGCTGGATCACGTTCATCGTCAGGGAAATCTGCCCCGCCGACGACGTCTGCTGCTGCGCCGCGTTGGAGATACTCTGGATCAGCGCCGCCAGGGTTTTCGACACGCCTTCAATCTCTTCCAGCGCAACCCCGGCGTCCTGGGCCAGCCGCGCACCGCGCACCACTTCGGTGGTGGTCTGCTCCATGGAAATCACGGCTTCGTTGGTATCCGTCTGGATCGCCCGCACCAGGGTTTCGATCTGCCGCGTCGCCGCCGAAGAACGCTCAGCCAGGCGCTGTACCTCATCGGCTACTACCGCAAAACCACGCCCGGCATCACCGGCCATGCTCGCCTGGATCGCGGCGTTGAGCGCGAGGATGTTGGTCTGCTCGGCGATGTCATCGATCAGGCTGACGATGTCGCCAATTTCCTGGGACGATTCCCCCAGGCGCTTGATGCGCTTGGCGGTGTCCTGGATCTGTTCACGGATGTTGTCCATGCCGTGGATGGTGTTGTGCACCACCTCGTTGCCCTTGTTGGCAATCTCTACCGAACGCTCGGCCACTGCCGAAGATTCGGCGGCGTTGGCCGACACTTGGTCGATGGACTGGGCCATCTGGTTGATCGCCGTGGACGCTTCGGCAATCTGCTGTGCCTGATGCTCCGACGCTTGGGCCAGGTGCATGGCGGTGGCCTGGGTGTCCTGCACCGCACCGGCCACCTGGCCGGCAGTGAGGTTGATGGTGGCCACCAGGTCGCGCAGTTGGTCCACGGAATAGTTGATGGAGTCGGCAATGGTGCCGGTGAAGTCTTCGGTGACCGAGGCGGTGACGGTCAGGTCGCCGTCGGCCAAGTCTTCAATCTCATCCAGCAGGCGCATGATCGCGTTCTGGTTGCGCTCGTTCTTCTCGGCGGTTTCCCGCAACTGGCGGTTGGTCTCGCGGACCATCACCAGGCCGATCAGGATGATCGAGGCCAGCGCCAGCAAGCCCAGCACGTAGCCGCCGATGGTGTCGAAAGTGCGCCCGTCCGCGAGGTTTTCAAAGCCGGTGGCCAGGTGCGAGGCTTCGTCCAGCAGGGTTTGCGACAGGTTGAAGATATTGCTCGCCGAGGCGCGCACCTGGAACAGCTGCGGCGAGGTCTCGAGGATTTCGTCCACGGAACCGGAGACGAATTCGAACAGCTCGGAAATCTCCGCCAACCGGGCGCGGGCGTCGTGGTCCTCAACCTGGGTGATGCGCAGCCCGGGATTGCCGTTGAGCATGCCACTGAGCACCACGCCGAAACGGCTGGCATCGCGGCCAAAGGCATCGGCGGCCTGCACGGCAGTCTCGTCCCCCGCCAGCACGGTGTTCACCGCCCCCAGGATGCGTTCGGCCAGCAACGACTGGCGCTGGGCCAACGCTACCTGGCTGGCCGGAGCGCCGCGTTGCAGCAGAATATCGACAACCTTTTCCGACTCCATCTGCAACTGCGGAACGGTTTCCGCCAGGGTCGCGGCCACTTGATGCAACGACAGCACCGTTTGCTCGCTGGCCAGAATCGCATCGGCGTTTTTCAGCAGCGCTTCCCAGTCGGTCTGCACGGCGCGCATTTCTGCACGCACGGCGGTGGGTGCAGCGGGCAGGCCGGTGGCCGGGTCGCCTTTTTTCAGGTAACCCCAGCGCTGGGCAAAATCGTTGCGCGCATCCCCCAGCAGCTTGAACGCCGCCGCCTTGCCGGCGGCAGCCTCGGTGGCGTTCTTGGCGATGCGCTGGGACAGCACCCGCAGCTCACCGGCGTGGCCGATGTACTGTTTGTCGTAGGTGGACTGGGTGTTGAGGTACGCGAAGTTGGCGAACAGCAGCATGATGAACACGATCAGCGCGATAAACAGCACGATGATCTGCGAGCGGCTGCGGGAGGCTTCCTGGGGTTTGACCGGGGTGACGGTACTCATGCGGCGACATCCATGAAACCTGGAGCCTGGGCCAGGGCGAAGGGGCTGAAGACCTGCCACAGCTGGTCGCCGTCGAACTGGCCCTGGATAAACGGCGCGCCGCCTGCGGTGCTCGTCGACAACGCGTCTTGTGCGAAATGCTGCATGCCCACCACCTCGTCCACCAACAGGCCGACAAACACGTCCTGATACTCCACCACCAGCACCCGCCGTTGTTTGCGCGCCACTGACAGCTCAAGGCCAAGGAAACCGCCCAGGTCCATCACCGGCAGCAAGCGCCCGCGCAGGTTGGCCACGCCCTTGATCCACGGCTTGACCCCGGGCATCAAGGTACAGCGCGGTTCGTGCAGCACTTCCGCCACCTCGCCCATGGGCGCCACGTACCAGTGTTCGCCCAGGCGAAACCCGATCCCGCTCCAGCTGAGCAGCCGGGTTTCCTGGGACGGCAGGTCGGCAGCCAGCAAGCGGCAGCGGCGGTCGATGTCCAGCAGCAGCTCGAAGGCGGTTTGCGACTCGGTCATGGGAACGTGCCGTCAGCCGGCCAGCACCTTGTTCAGGGTGGCGATCAGGGTTTCTTCGTCCACGGGCTTGGTCAGGTAATCCTTGGCGCCCTGGCGCTCGCCCCAGATCTTGTCGGTTTCCTGATCCTTGGTGGTGATGATGATCACCGGGATGTGGCTGGTCTCGGCATCCTTGGTCAACTGACGAGTGGCCTGGAAGCCATTGAGGCCCGGCATCACGATATCCATCAGCACCGCATCCGGCTTTTCCTGACGGGCCAGCGCAACGCCATCGCCGCCGTTCTGGGCCTTGAGGACGGTGTGACCGTGCTTTTCGAGCATTTCGGTCAGTTTGTACATTTCAGTCGGCGAATCGTCGACGATCAGAACACGTGCCATGGTTTTCCCCACTTATCTAGTAGACGCAAGCCCTCGTGGGGCCCCCGTCAGTGTGCTTGTTCTACTGCGGCGAAGCCCGGTACATAGGCCTTGATCGCGCTCAGCAGTTCTTCCTTGCTGAAAGGCTTGGTCAAAAACTGATCAGAGCCGACGATGCGCCCCTTGGCCTTGTCGAACAGACCATCCTTGGAGGACAGCATGATTACCGGGATCGACTTGAACGCCGGGTTGTTCTTCACCAGCGCGCAGGTCTGATAGCCATCTAGGCGCGGCATCATGATGTCGACAAAGATAATGTGTGGATGATGGTCAACAATCTTGGCCAGGGCATCGAAACCGTCGATGGCCGTGATGACGTCGCACCCTACGTTCTTCAACAGTGTTTCGGCCGTGCGGCGAATCGTTTTCGAATCGTCGATCACCATCACTTTCAAGGCGTTGGAATGCTGTTCCATATCTGCTCTACCATCGCCACAGCGAATAGGTTTTCGGTGTGTACTGCCTGATGTTGCACAGGACGAGCGCCAAAAGCCTCGGAATTCAAGGGCTGATGTGCCATGGCAGCCTTTTTAGCACAGTCTCAGAACGCAATCTATCGGCCGACCCGCGTGGTGGTTTTTCCTTGACCCACAACAGCCGCAGCGCCACTCTGACGCCACTTTTATGCGCCCTTATTTGCTAGAGGAAATCCCCCATGAGCGTTCGCGTCGGCATTGTCATGGACCCTATCGCCAGCATTTCCTATAAAAAGGACAGCTCGCTGGCCATGCTGCTGGCCGCCCAGGCCCGCGGCTGGAGCCTGTTCTATATGGAGCAGCCGGACCTTTACCAGGGCGACGGTGAAGCGCGGGCGCGGATGCGTCCCCTGCAGGTGTTTGCCAACCCCGAGAAGTGGTTCGAGCTGCAAGACGAAATCGACAGCCCCCTGAGCGACCTCGACGTGATCCTGATGCGCAAGGATCCGCCGTTCGACATGGAGTTCGTCTACTCCACCTACCTGCTGGAGCAGGCCGAGCGCGCGGGCGTGCTGATCGTCAACAAGCCCCAGAGCCTGCGCGACTGCAATGAAAAGCTGTTCGCCACGCTGTTCCCGCAGTGCACGCCGCCGACCGTGGTCAGCCGCCGCGCCGATGTGCTGCGCGAATTCGCCGCCAAGCACGGCGATGTGATCCTCAAGCCGCTGGACGGCATGGGCGGTACCTCGATCTTCCGCCACCGCGCCGGCGACCCGAACCTGTCGGTGATCCTGGAGACCCTGACTGCGCTGGGCACCCAGCAGATCATGGGCCAGGCCTACATTCCGGCGATCAAGGACGGCGACAAGCGCATCCTGATGATCGACGGCGAGCCGGTGCCTTACTGCCTGGCGCGCATTCCGGCCGCCGGCGAGACCCGCGGCAACCTGGCCGCCGGTGGCCGGGGTGAAGCCCGCCCGCTGACGGACAAGGATCGCTGGATTGCAGCCCAAGTCGGCCCGACCCTGCGCGAAAAAGGCCTGCTGTTCGTAGGCCTGGACGTAATCGGCGAGAACCTCACCGAAATCAACGTCACCAGCCCGACCTGTATTCGCGAGATCGACAACGCATTTGGCACGAACATCGGCGAAATGCTGATGGCTGCGATTGCCGCCAAGCTACAAGCCAAGTGACATAGAACAGCCGGACACAAACCAACATTGCGTTATCATGCGCCACCTGTGAAACGCGCGATGTTGGTTTTCTTGTCATGACGCTCCCGTCCGATCTGCCCCCCGAACTCTCCCACAGCGGCGTGCGCCCGGCTGATCGGCTCGGATTTACCCTGTTTCTGGCGGCGTTGATTCACCTGGCGCTGATCCTCGGCCTGGGCTTCACCTTTGCCGAACCCAAGCAGATCACCAAGACCCTGGAAATCACCCTCGCCACGTTCAAAAGCGAAAAAAAGCCCGAAAAAGCCGACTTTCTCGCCCAGGACAACCAGCAAGGCAGCGGCACCCTCGACAAGAAGGCCGTGCCCAAGACCACTGAAGTCGCGCCATTCCAGGACAACAAGGTCAATAAGGTCACGCCACCGCCGGCGCCCAAGCCGGAGGTGAAACAGGCCGCACCCAAGGCGGCGGTCACCACCGTGGCGCCCAAGCCGCAAAAAGCCCCGACCCAGCGCGAAAAGGCCAAGACCGAACCCACGCCGGCCCCGCCGGCCCCGACTTTTGACAGCTCGCAACTCTCCAGTGAGATCTCCAGCCTGGAAGCCGAACTGGCCCACGAACAACAGCTGTACGCCAAGCGCCCGCGGATCTACCGCCTCAACGCCGCCTCCACCATGCGCGACAAAGGCGCCTGGTATAAGGATGAGTGGCGCAAGAAGGTCGAGCGCATCGGCAACCTGAACTACCCGGACGAAGCCCGTCGCCAGCAGATCTACGGCAATTTGCGACTGCTGGTGTCGATCAACCGCGACGGCACCTTGTACGAGGTGCAGGTGCTGGAGTCCTCCGGCCAACCGCTGCTGGACCAGGCAGCGCAACGCATCGTGCGCCTGGCGGCGCCTTTTGCGCCGTTTACCGGGGACCTGAACGACATCGACCGCCTGGAAATCATTCGCACCTGGCGCTTTGCCAAGGGTGATCGGCTGTCGAGCAATTGATGCTGGCGGTGATTTCCTGCGCATCCTCAGCTTGTCAGTTCGCCCCTCCAACGCCACACTAGCGGACATGAAAAATGTCAGCCCGACCTACCTCAAGCACCAATTCCTGATCGCCATGCCCCATATGGCCGACCCGAACTTTGCGCAGACCTTGACCTACATCGTCGAGCACACCGCCAATGGTGCGATGGGGTTGGTGGTCAACCGCCCGCAAGACCTCAACCTGGCCGATATCCTCGAGCAACTGCGCCCGGACATCGACCCACCCGCCAGCTGCCAGCACGTACCGATCTACATCGGCGGGCCGGTGCAGACGGACCGGGGTTTTGTGCTGCACCCCACCGGGCCGAAATTCCAGGCGACCGTGGACCTTGAAGGGTTGTCCCTGTCCACGTCCCAGGACGTCCTGTTCGCGATTGCCGACGGCGTGGGGCCTGATCAAAGTGTGATCACCCTCGGCTACGCCGGCTGGGAAGCCGGGCAACTGGAGGCGGAGCTGGCGAGCAATGCCTGGCTGACCTGCCCGTTCGATGCCGACATCCTGTTCAACACCCCCAGCGAACTGCGCCTGGAAGCGGCCGCCGCCAAGCTGCGGATCAACCTCAGCCTGCTGACCAGCCAGGCGGGGCACGCCTGATGGCCTTGCGTCTGATCCTCGGTTTCGACTACGGCACCAAACAGATCGGCGTCGCCGTCGGCCAGGTGATTACCGGCCAGGCCCGCGAGCTGTGCACCCTGAAGGCCCAGAACGGCGTGCCGGACTGGAACCAGGTCGAAGCCCTGATCAAGGAGTGGAAGCCCGACGCCGTGGTGGTCGGCCTGCCGCTGAACATGGACGGCACCCCGAGCGAGATGTGCCTGCGGGCCGAAAAGTTCGCCCGCCGCCTGAACGGCCGCTACAACCTGCCCTTCTATACCCACGACGAACGCCTGACCACGTTCGAAGCCAAGGGCGAGCGCCGTGACCGTGGCGGGCAGAAAGGCAGTTACCGCGACAACCCGGTGGATGCCATCGCCGCGGCCCTGCTGTTGCAGGGCTGGCTGGATGAAAACGCCGCTTTATTTGAATCCTGACTGACGCGGCTTGCCGCGTCTTCTTACGTTTGAGCCCGGACCTTGCCTGCGCGAGGCCTAGAAGGAGCACCCATGAGCCTGCCCAATCCCGCCGACCTGATCAGCCAGATGGCGATCCGCCTCAAGGCGCACCTGGAACACCGTGCCATCAGCGAGCCGCGCTTTATCGGCATCCGCACCGGTGGCGTCTGGGTGGCCCAGGCGCTGCTGGAAGAACTGGGCAGCGACTCGCCCCTGGGCACCCTGGACGTGTCTTTCTACCGTGACGACTTCAGCCAGAACGGCCTGCACCCGCAAGTGCGCCCCTCGGCCCTGCCCTTCGAGATCGAAGGCCAGCACCTGGTGCTGATCGATGACGTGCTGATGAGCGGTCGCACCATCCGCGCCGCGATGAACGAACTGTTCGACTACGGCCGCCCGGCCAGCGTGACCCTGGTCTGCCTGCTGGACCTGGACGCCGGCGAATTGCCGATCAGCCCGGACGTGGTCGGCGCCACCCTGTCCCTGGAAGCCCACCAGCGGGTAAAATTGTCCGGTCCCACGCCGCTCGAACTCGAACTGCAAGACCTTGCCCTTTAAACCGCCTTGTAAAGAGTCCCCGCGATGACGCCTCTAGATGCCAAGCGCCCGCTGCAGCTCAATGCTCAGGGCCAGCTGCAACACTTCCTGTCCCTCGACGGCTTGCCCCGCGAACTGCTCACCGAAATCCTCGACACGGCCGACTCGTTTCTCGAAGTCGGCGGCCGGGCGGTGAAGAAAGTCCCGTTGCTGCGCGGCAAGACCATCTGCAACGTGTTCTTCGAGAACTCGACCCGCACCCGCACCACCTTTGAACTGGCGGCCCAACGCCTGTCGGCTGACGTGATCACGCTGAACGTGTCCACCTCGTCGGCGAGCAAGGGCGAAACCCTGCTCGACACCCTGCGCAACCTGGAAGCCATGGCCGCCGACATGTTCGTGGTGCGCCACGGCGATTCCGGTGCTGCGCACTTCATCGCCGAGCACGTGTGCCCGAATGTGGCGATCATCAACGGCGGCGACGGCCGTCACGCCCACCCGACCCAGGGCATGCTCGACATGCTGACCATCCGGCGGCACAAGGGCAGCTTTGAAAACCTCTCGGTGGCCATTGTCGGCGACATCCTGCACTCGCGGGTTGCACGCTCGAACATGCTGGCCCTGAAAACCCTGGGTTGCCCGGACATCCGCGTGATCGCCCCCAAGACCCTGCTGCCGATCGGTATCGAGCAGTACGGCGTGAAGGTCTACACCGACATGGCCGAAGGCCTGAAGGATGTGGACGTGGTGATCATGCTGCGCTTGCAGCGCGAGCGTATGGCGGGCGGCCTGCTGCCGAGCGAAGGCGAGTTCTATCGCCTGTTCGGCCTGACCACCGCACGCCTGGCCGGCGCCAAGCCGGACGCCATCGTGATGCACCCGGGGCCAATCAACCGTGGCGTGGAGATTGAGTCGGCGGTGGCCGATGGCGCGCAGTCGGTGATTCTCAACCAGGTCACGTACGGCATCGCCATCCGCATGGCGGTATTGTCCATGGCCATGAGCGGGCAAACCGCGCAACGTCAATTCGAGCAGGAGAACGCCCAGTGAAGCTCAGCATTCTCGGCGCCCGAGTCATCGATCCGGCCAGCGGCCTGGATCAAGTCACCGATCTGCACCTGGAAGCCGGCAAGATCATTGCCATCGGCGCCGCACCCGCAGGCTTCAGCGCCAGCGAAACTATCGACGCCAAAGGCCTGATCGCCGCGCCTGGCCTGGTTGACCTGAACGTCGCCCTGCGTGAGCCGGGCTACAGCCGCAAGGGCAACATCACCAGCGAAACCCGCGCCGCCGCTGCCGGTGGCGTGACCAGCCTGTGCTGCCCGCCCCACACCAAACCGGTGCTGGACACCTCGGCGGTGACCGAACTGATCCTCGACCGCGCCCGCGAAGCCGGCAACTGCAAAGTGTTCCCCATCGGCGCCCTGAGCAAAGGCCTGGACGGCGAACAACTGGCCGAGCTGATCGCCCTGCGCGACGCAGGCTGCGTGGCCTTCGGCAACGGCCTGGAGAGCTTTCGCAGCACCCGCACCCTGTGCCGTGCGCTGGAATATGCGGCGACTTTCGACCTGACCGTGATTTTCCACTCCCAGGACCGTGACCTGGCCGAAGGCGGCCTGGCCCACGAAGGCGCCACCGCGAGCTTCCTCGGCCTGCCGGGCATCCCGGAAACCGCCGAGACCGTGGCCCTGGCCCGCGACCTGCTGCTGGTGGAACAAAGCGGCGTACGCGCGCACTTCAGCCAGCTGACCAGCGCTCGCGGCGTGGCCCTGATCGCTCAGGCCCAAGCCCGCGGATTGCCGGTGACGGCGGATGTGGCGCTGTATCAGCTGATTCTGACGGATGAGGCGCTGATCGACTTCTCCAGCCTGTATCACGTGCAGCCGCCACTGCGTACCCGCGCTGACCGTGACGGTTTGCGGGCGGCGGTGAAGTCCGGGGTGGTTTCGGCGATTTCCAGCCATCACCAACCCCACGAGCGGGATGCCAAGCTGGCGCCGTTCGGCGCGACGGAGCCAGGCATCAGCAGCGTCGAGCTGTTGCTGCCGCTGGCAATGACGTTGGTGGAAGATGGTTTGCTGGACCTGCCGACCCTGCTGGCGCGTCTCAGTGCGGGCCCTGCCGAGGCGCTGCGCCTGCCGGCGGGCAAGCTGGCGGTGGGCTCGGCGGCGGACCTGGTGCTGTTTGATCCGGCCAGCTCCACGATTGCCGGGGAACACTGGCTGTCCAAGGGTGAAAACTGCCCATTCATCGGCCATAGCCTGCCGGCGACTGTGCGGTACACCTTGGTGGATGGGCGGATCAGCTACCAGGCTTAAATCCAATCCGGAGTGGGCACAGTCAGTGTGGGAGCTGGCTTGCCTGCGATGCGGGCACCTCGGTGTATCTGATGCACCGAGGCGATGCTATCGCGGGCAAGCCCGGCTCCCACATTTGACCGTGCCCGCATTGGGTTCGAGTGCTTAACGGCCGCCGTTGCGCTCGGCATTGCGGATCGAAATCTGCGTATTCAGCGTCCAGAAGTCATACAGCACCCCGATCAGGAACAAGCCCCCGGTCAGCAGGTAAATGATCCCGCTGATCCATTTGCCCTGATACATGCGGTGCAAACCGAACACACCCAGGAACGCCAACAGAATCCAGGCCACGTTGTACTCGATCGGCCCGGCGGTAAATCGCAGGTCCGCTTCGCGGTCCATTGCCGGAATCAGGAACAAGTCGATCAACCAGCCAATCCCGAACAAACCGAAGGTGAAAAACCAGATCGTCCCGGTCACCGGCTTGCCGTAATAAAAGCGGTGAGCACCAGTAAAACCGAAAATCCAAAGCAGGTAGCCGATCACCTTGCTGTGGGTGTCTTGTTGCGAAACATCCTGTCGATAGGTGTTCATGGAGTACCTCTTTAGCCTCGATAGATAAATATTTCTGGTTTCTTTGTGACTTTTTTACGGGCGCCCGACATGCGGAAAATGGTATCTTCGCTTCCCTCAAAGCCTTATACCGCCTGACTTGTGTAGGACAATCGCGGCAATTCGTCACGGTTTTCCTGAATTTGACCCCAGGGTTCAGTCGACAAACGGCCTTAGCACGACACAAAAAGCTGTTATAAAGTTGCGCGCAAACCAAAAAGAGCCACGCCTAATGCGACCATTTTTCAAGACATGGCTAACCATTTGCCTATTAATGCCACTGGCCGCCCACGCCACCAATCGTGAGCAACGACTTCCCAACGTTAACGGTTTCACCCCTAAAGTTCACGCCACCACCAGCTCCGCCAAATCGGTAAAGCTGACCGTGAAGCGCCCGACTCAACTGAGCAAGGCCCACGGTAATGCAGCGCCAGGGCTGATGGCCGTCAACACCAAGCAAAGCAGCAACGTCCTCAGCCGTGCCGTCAACGTGCTCGGTACTCCTTATCGTTGGGGCGGCAGCAGCCCAAGTAAAGGGTTCGACTGCAGTGGTTTGGTGAAATATGCGTTTAACGACGTAAAAGCCGTGGATTTGCCGCGCACTTCCAACGCCATGGCCGCCGGCCACGGGCTGAAGGTTGAGCGCAAGGATTTGAAACCGGGTGACCTGCTGTTCTTCAAACTGAAGAGCCGCCAGGTGAACCACGTTGCCATCTACCTGGGCAACGACCGTTTCATCCACGCACCGCGTCGTGGCAAGTCCGTGAGCATCGATACGCTGAAGAAGCCGTTCTGGGACAAGAACTACGTGATTGCCAAGCGTGTCCTGCCTAAAGAACAGAACAACCTGCGGATTGTGCAGCGCTGATATCAGGCTGATGTGAGAGCA
>NZ_JACAPT010000009.1:241531-295697 GCF_013385565.1 Pseudomonas sp. E6002
GCAAGCCCGCTCCCACATTAGTTTTTCATCGCCCACGCGACCTTAAATATCCCCAGGCACCCTCGCCTTCTCCCGGGCATGTTCCCGGCTGATCAGCCCCTGGCTGACCAACGCCTTCAAACTCATGTCCAGCGTCGTCATCCCCAACGCCCCGCCGGTCTGAATCGCCGAATACATCTGCGCCACCTTGTCCTCGCGGATCAAATTACGAATCGCCGGTGTGCCGAGCATGATTTCGTGAGCCGCCACCCGCCCGCCGCCGACCTTCTTCACCAGCACCTGGGACACCACCGCCTGCAATGACTCCGAGAGCATCGAGCGGACCATGGCCTTTTCCCCCGCCGGAAACACATCCACCACCCGGTCCACGGTTTTAGCCGCCGACGTGGTGTGCAGCGTGCCGAACACCAGATGCCCGGTTTCCGCCGCCGTCAGCGCGAGCCGAATGGTTTCCAGGTCCCGCAATTCGCCAACCAGGATCACATCCGGGTCCTCCCGCAATGCCGAACGCAGGGCAGCCGAGAAGCTGTGGGTATCGCGATGCACCTGTCGCTGGTTGATCAGGGCATTTTTCGGGTGGTGGATAAACTCGATCGGGTCTTCAAGGGTGAGGATGTGCTGACGGCGATGGGTGTTGAGGTAATCGATCATCGCTGCCAGGGTGGTGGACTTGCCGGAACCGGTCGGCCCGGTGACCAGTACCAGCCCCCGTGGCAAGTCTGCGATGCGCCGGAACACCTCGCCCAACCCGAGGTGTTCCAGGCTCTGCACGGTTGAGGGGATGGTACGAAACACCGCGCCCATGCCCCGGTGCTGCTGGAACACATTCACCCGAAACCGCGCCACCTCGGGCAACTCGAAGGCAAAATCCGTTTCAAGAGATGTTTCGAAATCCTTTTGCTGGTGATTGTTCAGCAAAGGGCTGAGCAACGCCGCCACTTGCACCGGCGCAAGTACAGGCCAATCGAGTGGCCAGACCTCGCCATCCACTCGCAGCATCGGCGCCAACCCCGCCGACAGATGCAGGTCGGAGGCCCGCAGGCGTACGCCGGCGGCCAGCAGTTCAGTGATATCCATAGGGCTTTCCATTTCCAGTAGAATGCCGCGGACTCCATATCCACGGGCGCAACTTGAATGTCGACC
The DNA here is from genome assembly GCF_013385565.1 of Pseudomonas sp. E6002. NCBI lineage: Bacteria > Pseudomonadati > Pseudomonadota > Gammaproteobacteria > Pseudomonadales > Pseudomonadaceae > Pseudomonas > Pseudomonas sp. E6002. The sequence goes on from NZ_JACAPT010000009.1 coordinate 242,675, forward strand.
ATAGCAGACAACATCGGCCTGGTTTCCGAGCGGATCCGGGCAGCCGCCGAGGCCGCGCAGCGCGACGCAGGCAGCGTGCACCTGCTGGCCGTGAGCAAGACCAAACCCGCACAGGCCGTGCGCGAAGCCTATGCCGCCGGGATGCGTGACTTTGGCGAGAACTATCTGCAGGAAGCCCTGGGCAAACAGGCCGAATTAACCGACCTGCCCTTGAGTTGGCACTTCATCGGCCCCATTCAATCGAACAAGACTCGTGCGATCGCCGAGAATTTCGCCTGGGTGCATTCCGTGGACCGCCTGAAAATCGCACAACGCCTGTCCGAACAACGCCCGTCTGACCTGCCGCCGCTGAATATCTGTATTCAGGTCAACGTCAGTGGCGAAGCCAGCAAGTCCGGCTGTACACCCGCCGACCTGCCCGCCCTGGCCGAAGCCATCAGCGCCCTGCCGCGCCTGAAGCTGCGCGGCCTGATGGCGATCCCCGAGCCGACCGACGACCGTGCAGAGCAAGACGCAGCCTTCGCCACCGTGCGCGACCTGCAAGCGAGCCTCGACCTGGGGCTCGACACACTTTCCATGGGCATGAGCCATGACCTTGAGTCGGCCATCGCCCAAGGGGCCACCTGGGTGCGGATCGGTACCGCCCTGTTTGGTGCCCGCGACTATGGCCAGCCGTGAAATGGCTGACTTCCATCTGAGTAAGGACCTGTCATGAGCAACACGCGTATTGCCTTTATCGGCGCCGGCAACATGGCGGCCAGCCTGATCGGCGGCCTGCGGGCCAAGGGCCTGGAAGCACAACAGATTCGCGCCAGCGACCCGGGCGCCGACACCCGCTCCCGCGTCAGCGCCGAGCACGGCATCGACACCTTCGCCGACAACGCAGAAGCGATTGAAGGCGTGGACGTGGTAGTGCTGGCGGTCAAGCCACAAGCCATGAAAGCCGTGTGCGAAAGCCTGCGCCCAAGCCTCAAGCCCCATCAACTGGTGGTGTCCATCGCCGCCGGCATCACTTGCGCCAGCATGACCCACTGGCTCGGCGCCCAGCCGATTGTGCGTTGCATGCCCAACACCCCGGCGCTGCTGCGCAAGGGCGTGAGCGGCTTGTACGCCACATCCGAAGTCACTGCCCAACAGCGCGACCAGGCACAAGCGCTGCTGTCCGCCGTAGGTCTCGCCGTGTGGCTGGAACAAGAGCAGCAACTGGACGCCGTCACCGCCGTCTCCGGCAGTGGCCCGGCGTATTTCTTCCTGCTGATCGAGGCCATGACCGCCGCTGGCGTGAAACTCGGCCTGCCGCAGGAAGTCGCCGAGCAACTGGCCGAGCAGACCGCACTGGGCGCCGCGCAGATGGCCGTGACCAGCGATGTCGACGCGGCCGAGTTGCGCCGTCGCGTGACCTCGCCCGGCGGCACGACCCAGGCGGCAATCGAATCGTTCCAGGCCGGGGGCTTTGAAGCCCTGGTGGAAAAAGCACTGGGTGCCGCAGCACATCGTTCGGCTGAAATGGCCGAGCAGCTGGGCAAATAGTCGTCCCCCACATAGGAATCAAACATGCTCGGAATCAATGACGCTGCCATTTTCATCATCCAGACCCTGGGCAGCCTGTACCTGCTGATCGTGCTGATGCGTTTTATCCTGCAACTGGTGCGGGCGAACTTCTACAACCCGCTGTGCCAGTTCGTGGTAAAGGCCACGCAGCCGCTGCTCAAGCCTCTGCGCCGGGTGATCCCGAGCCTGTTCGGCCTGGACATGTCGTCGCTGGTATTGGCGCTGCTGCTGCAGATCCTGCTGTTCGCGGTCATCCTGCTGCTCAATGGCTATCAGGCCACCACGCTGCTGTTGCTGCCGTGGGCCTTGATCGGGATCTTCTCGCTGTTCCTGAAGATCATTTTCTGGTCGATGATCATCAGCGTGATCCTGTCCTGGGTCGCTCCAGGCAGCCGCAGCCCGGGTGCCGAACTGGTGGCACAGATCACTGAGCCGGTGCTGGCACCGTTCCGTCGCCTGGTACCTAACCTGGGTGGCCTGGATATCTCGCCGATCTTCGCGTTTATCGCGATTCAGCTGCTGCAAAGCTGGGTGATTCCACGTTTGGCGTTCTACGCATTCATGCCCAAAGAACTGTTCGGTCTGATCTGACAACAGTGTGGCGAGGGAGCTTGCTCCCGCTGGGCTGCGCAGCAGCCCCAAAACGGCCGACCGCGTTGCATCTGCAAAATCGCGGCAACCGGACCGGGACCGCTTCGCGCTCCAGCGGGAGCAAGCTCCCTCGCCACAAAAAGCCTTAAAAACACCAGCCGCAGGCCTTTGCTTGCCGCTGGGTGCAGCGGTCTTTAGACTTACGCCTCATTTAAACGAGAGCAGGGTCGATGCCAACTGCCTTCCCCCCCGATTCTGTTGGACTGGTCGTGCCCCAAGTGGCGCACTTCAGCGAACCGCTGGCCCTGGCCTGCGGCCGTTCGCTGCCCGCCTACGACCTGATCTATGAAACCTACGGCCAACTGAACGCCACGGCCAGCAACGCCGTGCTGATCTGCCACGCCCTGTCCGGCCACCACCACGCTGCGGGTTTCCACAGCATGGACGAGCGCAAGCCCGGCTGGTGGGACAGCTGCATCGGCCCCGGCAAGCCCATCGACACCAACAAGTTCTTCGTGGTCAGCCTGAACAACCTCGGCGGCTGCAACGGCTCCACCGGCCCCAGCAGCCTCAACCCGGAAACCGGCAAGCCGTTTGGCGCCGATTTCCCGGTACTGACCGTGGAAGACTGGGTGCACAGCCAGGCGCGCCTGGCCGACGTTCTGGGCATCGCCCAATGGGCCGCCGTGATCGGCGGCAGCCTGGGCGGCATGCAGGCCCTGCAATGGACCATCACCTACCCGGACCGCGTGCGCCATTGCCTGGCCATCGCCTCGGCCCCCAAGCTGTCGGCGCAGAACATCGCCTTCAACGAAGTGGCGCGCCAGGCGATCCTGACCGACCCTGAGTTCCACGGCGGTTCGTTCCAGGAGGCGGGCGTGATCCCCAAGCGCGGGCTGATGCTCGCGCGCATGGTCGGGCACATCACTTACCTGTCGGATGACTCCATGGGCGAGAAATTCGGCCGTGGCCTCAAAAGCGAAAAGCTCAATTACGACTTCCACAGCGTCGAATTCCAGGTCGAGAGCTACCTGCGTTATCAGGGCGAGGAGTTTTCCGGACGTTTCGACGCCAACACCTACCTGCTGATGACCAAGGCCCTGGACTACTTCGACCCGGCGGCGAATTTCGACGATGACCTGGCGCGCACCTTCGAGGCGGCCACCGCCAAGTTCTGCGTGATGTCGTTCACCACCGACTGGCGCTTTTCCCCGGCCCGCTCGCGGGAATTGGTGGATGCGCTGATGGCCGCCAAGAAAGACGTCTGCTACTTGGAGATCGACGCACCGCAAGGCCACGACGCCTTCCTGATCCCGATCCCGCGCTACCTGCAGGCCTTCAGCAACTACATGAACCGAATAGCACTGTGAGAACGCCATGAGAGCCGACCTGGAAATCATCCAAGACTGGATCCCCGCCGGCAGCCGCGTGCTCGACTTGGGTTGCGGCGATGGCGAACTGCTGAGCTGGCTGCGCGACAACAAGCAAGTCACCGGCTATGGCCTGGAAAACGACCCGGACAACATCGCCCAGTGCGTGGCCAAGGGCATCAACGTGATCGAGCAGGACCTGGACAAGGGCCTCGGCAACTTTGCCAGCAACAGCTTCGACATCGTGGTCATGACCCAGGCCCTGCAAGCCGTGCACTACCCGGACCGGATCCTCGACGAAATGTTGCGCGTCGGCCGCCAGTGCATCATTACTTTCCCCAATTTCGGCCACTGGCGCTGCCGCTGGTACCTGGCCACCAAGGGCCGCATGCCGGTGTCGGACTTCCTGCCGTACACCTGGTACAACACGCCCAACATCCACTTCTGCACCTTTGAAGACTTCGAAGCGCTGTGCGGCGAGCGCGAAGCCAAAGTCATCAACCGCCTTGCCGTCGATCAACAGCATCGTCACGGCTGGGCGAGTAAGCTATGGCCCAACCTGCTGGGTGAGATCGGGATCTACCGGGTCAGCAGCCCGGGCCTGACGGACCACCAGATTGCCGTCTAACCATTTTCAAGGAGGACGATCATGAGTCGCCTGGCTGTTTTTCTACTCACCGCGTGCCTGAGCGTCAGCGCTATGGCGGCGGATGTTATCGATGGTAATCGTCAGAAAGAATTCGGCGATATCACGGTGCACTACAACACCCTGACCACCAGCTTCCTGACGCCGGAAATGGCTCAGGAAGCCGGGATCGTACGCAGCAAAGAGCTGGGCATGATCAATGTGTTCGTAAACAAGGGCGTCGAATCGATAGACGCCACCGTTACCGGCACAATCAAGGATCTGGGCGGCAAGAGCGAGATGCTGACGTTCAAGAAAATCACCCAGAAAGGTTCTACGCTTTACGTCGCCCAGTACCCGGTGCCGCAGCAGGAAACCAAGATTTTCACCATCAACGTTGAAACCGGTGGCAAAGCCCACGGTTTCAGTTTCAACCAGGAACTGTTTCCGGCGCAATGATGAACCTTACTCAACTCGTACTGGCCAGCCATAACGCCGGCAAGCTCAAAGAACTCCAGGCCATGCTCGGCGACTCGGTGCAACTGCGCTCGATTGGCGAGTTCAGCCAGGTAGAGCCGGAAGAGACCGGCCTGTCGTTTGTCGAGAACGCCATCCTCAAGGCCCGCAACGCCGCGCGTATTTCCGGCCTGCCGGCACTGGCTGACGATTCGGGCCTGGCCGTGGACTTCCTGGGCGGCGCGCCTGGCATCTACTCGGCACGTTACGCCGACGGTAAAGGCGATGCGGCCAACAACGCCAAGCTGCTGGACGCCCTCAAGGACGTGCCCGACGCGATGCGCGGCGCGCAGTTCGTCTGCGTGCTGGCCCTGGTGCGTCACGCCGATGATCCATTGCCGATCCTCTGCGAAGGCTTGTGGCACGGGCGCATCCTGCATGCGGCCAGCGGCGAGCACGGTTTCGGTTATGACCCGTTGTTCTGGGTGCCGGAGCGCAATGTCTCCAGCGCCGAATTGAGCCCGGCCGACAAGAACCAGATCAGCCACCGCGCCCGCGCAATGGATTTGCTGCGCCAGCGTCTGGGCCTGAAATGACTCAGAACACCTCCGCGCAGCCACTGATTCTCGGTGGCGCGCAAACACCTCGGGCGGCCCTGCCTCACCTGCCGCCCCTGGCGCTGTATATCCACATCCCGTGGTGCGTGCGCAAATGCCCCTATTGCGACTTCAACTCCCACACCGCCAGCAAGGTGCTGCCAGAGGAAGAGTACGTCGACGCGTTGCTGGCCGACCTCGATCAGGACCTGCACGCGGTGTATGGCCGTGAGCTGAGTTCGATCTTTTTCGGCGGCGGCACCCCAAGCCTGTTCAGCGCCGTTGCCCTGGGCCGGTTGCTCAAGGGCGTGGAAGCACGCATCCCGTTTGCCGGCGATATCGAGATCACCCTGGAAGCCAACCCCGGTACCTTCGAGCAAGAGAAGTTCGTGGCGTACCGCAAGCTGGGGATCAATCGGCTGTCGATTGGCATCCAGAGTTTCCAGCAGGAAAAACTCGAAGCCCTGGGCCGCATCCACAACGGTGACGAAGCCGTGCGTGCCGCCGGCATGGCGCGCCAGGCCGGGTTCGACAACTTCAACCTGGACTTGATGCACGGTTTGCCCGATCAGTCCCTGGAGGACGCCCTGGGCGACCTGCGCCAGGCCATTGCCCTAAAGCCCACGCATCTGTCCTGGTATCAACTGACCCTGGAACCCAACACCGTGTTCTGGAACCAGCCGCCCGTGCTGCCGGAAGACGACACCCTGTGGGACATCCAGGAAGCCGGCCAGGCGCTGCTCGCCGAACACGGTTACGCCCAGTACGAAGTCTCGGCCTACGCCCAACCGGGCCGGCCGGCGCGGCATAACCTGAATTACTGGAGCTTTGGCGACTTTATCGGCATCGGTGCCGGCGCCCACGGCAAGCTCAGCCATCCGGACGGGCGCATCGTGCGCACCTGGAAAACCCGGGCGCCGAAGGACTACCTCAACCCGGCGAAAAACTACCAGGCCGGCGCGAAAGAACTGACCAACGAAGAGTTACCGTTCGAGTTCCTGATGAACGCCCTGCGCCTCACCGACGGCGTCGAAGCCAGGCTTTATGCCGAGCGTACCGGCCTCGACCTGGCCAGCCTCGATGAAGCTCGCCGCGAGGCAGAACAAAGTGGCCTGATGCAGGTCGAACCGTCACGCCTGGCGGCCACCGACCGCGGGCAACTCTTTCTCAATGACCTGCTGCAGAAGTTTTTGAGCTGATTGCTCTTAAGGAAATCGAATGGATCTGGTACTCGACCTGCTCGCCACCGTATCCCGCTGGAGCCGTAGCAACCTGTCGGAAATCTCCCTGGCGTTGGTAGGTTGCCTGCTGGTGCTGTTTGGCGCCGACATCAAGGGCTGGGTCGAAGCACGGCTGGGCAGCATCGCGGGTGCGCTGCGCGTGCCGCTGATGGCGCTGGTGTGCATGATCGGCAGCGGTGCTGCGCTGATCTATGCCACGCCGTGGATTGTTCGCGGGCTGAGCCAGTTCAACAACTACAGCCTGGCGCCGGTGTTGTTGGTGGTGCTGGTGTTGATTGGGGTGGTGGCGGATCGCCGCTGACCTTAAGCGCGGCACAAAACAAATGTGGGAGCGGGCTTGCTCGCGAATGCGGTGTGTCAGTCAGCGTAAATGTCGACTGATCTACCGCATTCGCGAGCAAGCCCGCTCCCACATTTTTTACTGCATTTCAAGCCTGGGACTTATCAGTCCACTTTCTCGAACTTCAAATCCCAAACCCCATGCCCGAGTCGCTCGCCGCGACGTTCGAACTTGGTGATCGGCCGCTCGGCCGGGCGCGGGACGCATTTGCCATCTTCCGCCAGGTTGCGGTAGCCAGGGGCGACGTTCATTACTTCCAGCATGTACTCGGCATACGGTTCCCAGTCGGTGGCCATGTGCAGGATGCCGCCCACTTTCAGCTTGCTGCGCACCAGTTCCGCGAAGGAAGCCTGGACGATGCGGCGCTTGTGGTGGCGGCTCTTGTGCCAGGGGTCCGGGAAGAACAGCATCAGCCGGTCGAGGCTGTTGTCGGCGATGCAGCGGTTGAGCACTTCGATCGCGTCGCAGTCGTAGACCCGCAGGTTGGTCAGGCCCTGAGTCAGCACGCCGTTCAGCAGCGCACCAACACCCGGACGGTGTACTTCAACCCCGATAAAATCCTGCTCCGGCGAAGCCGCGGCCATTTCCAGCAGGGAATGGCCCATGCCGAAGCCAATCTCCAGGGAGCGTGGTGCCGAGCGGCCAAACACCTGGTCGTAATCCACCGGCGCGTCTGCCAGCGGCAGGACGAACAGCGGCGTGCCCTGCTCCAGGCCCTTTTGCTGGCCCTCGGTCATGCGACCGGCGCGCATCACAAAACTCTTGATGCGGCGGTGCTTGGACTCGTCGCCTTCTTCCAGGGTGTTCGGCGTTTCGTTTGATTCAGTCATCAATGGCTCTTACTTGATCAGACCATCCAGCGGCGAGGAGGCGCTGGCGTAAAGTTTTTTCGGCATGCGCCCGGCGAGGTACGCCAGGCGGCCGGCGACAATTGCGTGGTTCATGGCTTCAGCCATCAGGACCGGCTGCTGCGCATGGGCGATGGCCGAGTTCATCAGCACCGCATCGCAACCCAGTTCCATGGCGATGGTGGCGTCGGAGGCAGTGCCCACGCCCGCATCCACCAGCACCGGGATCCTGGCTTCTTCGAGGATGATCTGCAGGTTGTACGGATTGCAGATGCCCAGGCCGGAACCGATCAGGCCGGCCAGCGGCATCACCGCGATGCAGCCGATTTCCGCCAATTGACGGGCAATGATCGGGTCATCACTGGTGTAGACCATCACGTCGAAGCCTTCCTTGACCAGGGTTTCGGCGGCCTTGAGGGTTTCGATCACGTTGGGGAACAGGGTTTTCTGGTCGGCCAGCACTTCCAGCTTCACCAGGTTGTGGCCGTCGAGCAGCTCACGGGCCAGGCGGCAGGTGCGCACGGCTTCGATGGCGTCGTAGCAACCGGCGGTGTTCGGCAGGAAGGTGTAGCGATCCGGCGACAGCACTTCGAGCAGGTTCGGCTCGCCCTCGATCTGGCCGAGGTTGGTGCGGCGCACGGCGAAGGTAACGATCTCGGCGCCCGAGGCTTCGATGGCCAGGCGGGTTTCTTCCATGTCGCGGTACTTGCCGGTGCCGACCAGCAGACGCGACTGGAAGGTACGACCGGCCAGGACGAAAGGCTTGTCGCTACGAACGATGCTCATGGGAAATCCTCGAGTTGGGGTGAGGTTCTGCAGAATGCGGGTTGGCGCCCTGGAGCGCCGGACGGCTAGCCGCCGCCGATGGCGTGGACCACTTCGACCTGGTCACCCTCGGTGAGCGCGGTCTCGACGTGCTGGCTACGCGGGACGATATCCTGGTTGAGCTCCACTGCGACGCGGCGTCCGGTCAAGTCCAGACGGGTCAGCAGGGCCGCAACGGTTTCACCGTCGGGCAGTTCAAAGGGTTCGCCGTTCAACTGAATGCGCATGCCACGGGCCGCCATCGTTTTTAGGGGCCAGCATTCTAGCGTGATTGACGTTGCTGGCCCAAGCCCCTTGGTCAGGCAGCCTGTAGACGCCACGCCGCCAAACCGAGGAAGAACCAGCCCAGCAGGAACGCCAGGCCACCAAACGGGGTGATGATGCCGAGCTTGCTGACGCCGGTCATGGTCAGCACATACAGGCTGCCGGAGAACAGCAGGATGCCCACGGCAAAAGACACACCCGCCCACGTCACCAGCCTGCCCGGGATGTGCGCCGCCAACAGTGCCACGCCGAACAGCGCCAAGGTGTGCACCAACTGGTAGGTCACGCCGGTGTGGAAAATCGCCAGGTACTCGGCGCTCAGGCGGTTTTTCAGGCCGTGGGCGGCAAACGCACCCAGGGCGACGCCGGTGAAACCGAAAAAGGCAGCCAGCATCAGAAAGCCACGCAACATGAGGAACTCCAGTCAGACTCAGGGGGCAGGGTCTGTATAATGGCCCGCTCAACGGGTTCGGCCAAGCCATCTCTATGCTGCGTCTCCTCTTCAAGCGTTTTCTCAAAGCCCTCAAGTGGTTTGCCATCGGCAGCGTGCTGCTGGTGCTGCTGTTCCGTTTCGTGCCGCCACCGGGCACTGCGCTGATGGTTGAGCGCAAGGTCGAGTCCTGGGTCGACGGCGAGCCGATTGACGTACAGCGCACGTGGGTGCCGTGGGATCAGATCTCCGACGAACTGAAAGTGGCGGTGATGGCGGGCGAAGACCAGCGCTTCCCGCAACATTGGGGTTTTGATTTCGACGCGATCCAGGCGGCGTTGCTGCATAACGAGCGCGGCGGTTCGATTCGCGGCGCCAGCACCTTGAGCCAGCAGGTGTCGAAGAATCTGTTTTTGTGGACCGGCCGCAGCTATTTCCGCAAAGGCCTGGAAGCCTGGTTTACCGGGCTGATTGAGACTCTCTGGCCCAAGCAGCGAATTCTTGAGGTGTACCTCAACAGCGTGGAGTGGGATGAAGGCGTGTTCGGCGCCGAAGCGGCGGCGCGGCATCACTTTGGCGTGAGCGCCAAGGCGCTGACCCGCCAGCAGGCCAGCTACCTGGCGGCGGTGTTGCCTAACCCGCGGGTGTGGAGTGCCAGCCATCCAACGTCGTATGTCGCGCGACGGGCGGCGTGGATTCGGCAGCAGATGAGTCAGTTGGGTGGCGACAGCTATTTGAATGAGCTGAACAACTCGCGCAAGGCGCCTTGGGCTGACTGACACCCCACAAAACAAAAGTGGGAGCGGGCTTGCTCGCGAAAGCGGTGTGCCAGTCAATACCTTAGGTGACTGGTCCACCGCTTTCGCGAGCAAGCCCGCTCCCACATTTCGATCGCGCTGTCCTAGCTACCTGTGTCAGGCGGCGATCGACAGTTTCAGCTTGTTCATCGCACTCTTCTCGAGCTGACGAATCCGCTCGGCCGACACGTTGTACTTCTGCGCCAGGTCGTGCAGCGTGGCTTTTTCTTCTGCCAACCAGCGCTGGTAGAGAATGTCACGGCTGCGGTCGTCCAGCACTTCCAGCGCTTCGTGCAGGTTGTGATTGGAGTTGTCGCTCCAGTCGGCATCTTCCAGCTGACGCGCCGGGTCGTACCGGTGGTCTTCCAGGTAGTTGGCCGGCGATTGGAAGGCGCTGTCGTCGTCCGCTTCGGCGGCCGGGTCGAAGGCCATGTCATGGCCGGTCAGGCGACTTTCCATCTCGCGCACTTCACGTGGCTCAACGCCAAGGCTTTCGGCCACGCGATGCACTTCTTCGTTGTTCAGCCACGCCAGGCGTTTCTTCTGGCTGCGCAGGTTGAAGAACAGTTTGCGCTGGGCCTTGGTGGTCGCGACTTTCACGATGCGCCAGTTGCGCAGGATGAATTCGTGAATTTCCGCCTTGATCCAGTGCACAGCAAACGACACCAGGCGCACACCCATTTCCGGGTTGAAGCGCTTCACAGCTTTCATCAGGCCAACGTTGCCTTCCTGAATCAGGTCAGCCTGGGCCAGGCCGTAGCCGCTATAGCTACGGGCGATATGTACGACAAAACGCAGGTGGGCGAGCACCATCTGCCGAGCCGCCCCCAAATCCTGCTCATAGTAGAGACTCTCGGCCAGTTCACGCTCCTGCTCGGGCGTCAGCAATGGAATGCTGTTGACCGTGTGCACATAGGCCTCCAGGTTCGCACCCGGGACCAGAGCATAAGCAGGTTGCAAAGAAGTGGTCATACGAAAAAACCTCCGACTCACATAACTCGTGCAGTTCAGCACTGCGAAAATTGACCGGGAACCGTAGGACAAGTTCCCTAAACCACTGATACGGTCAATACAAACGAAACCACATTACCCTGACATTAACTACTTCGGTGCCAGCTCACGTAAATGCCGTGCGACCGCAATCCAAGCACCGATATACCCCAAGAGCACTGCCCCAAGCAACAATGACAGACCATCGGCTGCCGGCACGCCGGCCAGGGCAAAATCGCTGCCGTACAAACCGGCAAGCCCCACCACCGCATCGTTCAGCCAGTTCAGGCCAAAAGCCAGTACGCCCCAGGACAAAATTCCCGCACCGAAGCCATAAAGCGCGCCCATGTACAGAAAAGGCCGACGCACATAGCTGTCCGTGCCGCCGACGAGTTTAATCACTTCTATCTCGGTGCGGCGGTTTTCAATATGAAGACGAATGGTATTGCCTATCACCAAAAGTAATGCTGACACCAGCAACACCGTCAGGCCGAACACAAACCGGTCGCCCAGCTTGAGAATCGCGGCCAACCGCTCTACCCAGACTAGATCAAGTTGTGCCTGTTGGACCTTCGGCAGCTCTGCGAGTTTTTGTCGCAGGGCTTCCAGGGTGGTCTTGTCGACCTCGTTCGGGGTGACCAGCACCACGCCCGGCAGCGGGTTTTGCGGCAACTCCTTGAGCGCCTCGCCCAGGCCGGACTGTTGCTGGAACTCTTCCAAGGCTTGATCGCGGCTGATGTACTCAGCCTCGGCCACACCCGGAATGCCCTTGATCTGGTCGCGCAGGGACTCACCGTCCTGGGCGCTGGCATCCAGGTTCAGGTACAGGGAAATCTGCGCCGCCCGCTGCCACGAACCGCCAAGGCGCTCGACATTGTTCAGCAGCAATGACAAGCCCATGGGCAGGCTCAAGGCCACGGCCATGACCAGGCAGGTAAAAAAGCTGCCGATCGGCTGCTTGCCGAGGCGGCGCAGGCTGTCTACCAGGCTGGCACGGTGGCTTTCGATCCAGGCATGCACCAGGGTGCCGAAATCCGGGCCATCGTCTTCGTCGCGTTTTTTCTTCTGTGGCTGCGGGTCGGCCGCCTTTGGCGCGACGCGCTCGGAAACCTTCGGGCTGCGTGTTGCACTCATACCCCAGCCTCCCCGTCACCGATCAGGCGGCCGCGTTGCAGGGTCAGCATGCGGTGGCGCATGCGGGCGATCAGCGCCAGGTCGTGACTGGCGATCAGCACGCTGGTGCCCAGGCGGTTGATGTCTTCGAACACGCCCATGATTTCTGCTGCCAGGCGCGGGTCGAGGTTACCGGTGGGTTCGTCCGCCAGCAGCAAGGCCGGGCGATGGACGATGGCGCGGGCGATGCCGACGCGCTGTTGCTGGCCGGTGGACAGGTCGCCTGGGTACAGGTCGGTCTTGTCCGACAGCGCCACGCGTTCCAGGGCCGAATCCACGCGCTTGACGATTTCGGCCTTGGACAGACCGAGAATCTGCAACGGCAAGGCGATGTTGTTGAACACCGTGCGATCGAACAGCAACTGGTGGTTCTGGAACACCACGCCGATCTGCCGGCGCAGGAATGGAATCTGTGCGTTGCTGATGGTTGCCAGGTCCTGGCCCGCCAGCAGCAGTTTGCCGGTGGTTGGGCGCTCCATGGCCAGCAACAGGCGCAACAAGGTACTTTTACCGGCACCCGAATGGCCGGTCACAAACAAGAATTCGCCGCGACGCACCCGGAAACTCAGCTCATGCAAGCCGACATGCCCGTTGGCGTAGCGTTTACCGACCTGTTCGAAACGAATCATGAACGCTCCCGCTCGGCAAACAGTGCCTGTACAAAGGGTTCGGCTTCAAAAGTGCGCAGGTCGTCGATGCCTTCACCGACGCCGATGTAACGAATCGGCAACCCGAACTGCTTCGCCAGGGCGAAGATCACACCGCCCTTGGCCGTGCCGTCGAGCTTAGTCAATGCCAGGCCGGTCAGTTGGACCGTCTGGTGGAATTGTTTGGCCTGGCTGATGGCGTTCTGGCCGGTACCGGCGTCCAGCACCAGCAACACCTCGTGGGGCGCGTCGGCATCGAGCTTGCCGATGACGCGGCGAACTTTCTTCAGCTCTTCCATCAGGTTGTCTTTGGTGTGCAGGCGACCGGCGGTATCGGCGATCAGCACATCAATGTTGCGCGCTTTGGCGGCCTGCACCGCATCGAAGATCACCGAGGCCGAATCGGCGCCGGTGTGCTGGGCGATGACCGGGATCTTGTTGCGCTCGCCCCAGACCTGCAATTGCTCCACGGCGGCGGCACGGAAGGTGTCACCGGCGGCGAGCATGACTTTCTTGCCTTCCAGTTGCAGCTTCTTCGCCAGCTTGCCGATGGTGGTGGTCTTGCCGGCGCCGTTGACGCCAACCACCAGGATCACAAACGGCTTTTTCTGCGTATCGATGATCAGCGGCGCTTCCACCGGCTTGAGCATGTTGGCCAGCTCGGCCTGCAGCGACTTGTAGAGCGCATCGGCGTCGGTCAGCTGCTTGCGCGCGACCTTCTGGGTCAGGCTCTGGATGATCACGGCGGTGGCTTCGACGCCCACGTCGGCGGTCAGCAGGCGGGTTTCGATGTCTTCCAGCAGCTCGTCATCGATGGTCTTTTTGCCGAGGAACAGGCTGGCCATGCCTTCGCCGATGCTGGCGCTGGTCTTGCTCAGGCCTTGCTTGAGGCGGGCAAAGAAACCGGTCTTGCCGGGTTCGGCAGGAACAGCAGGCTCTTCGATGACTGCTGGCGCGGCGCCGGCGACCGGAACAGGTTCGGCGACCACCGGTGCAGGCACCTCAACCACTGGCGGCGCTTGGACCACAACGGGCGCAGGCTCCACGAGGGCCGGAATCGGCGGCGTCACATGCGCGGCCTGCTCGTCTTCAACCAGTGCTACAGGCTCTTCTGCCACCGGCAACACCAGCCATGGCTTGTGCTCTGGCTCTGGCTCTGGCGCAGGTTCTGGCTCAACCACCGGCTGCAACACCGGCTCGGCCATCGGCAACACCACCGGGGCCGGTGTTTCGGCAACCGGTTCGGCTTCTACTATGGATTCGGGGATCGGTTCAGCTTGAACCTGCGGCTGTTCGACGACGGTTTCCTGCGGCTTTTTGCGCAGCCATCCGAACAGGCCTTTTTTCTCGCCAGCCGCAGCTGGGGTCTTCTTGTCGTCGTTGGAACCAAACATGGAGACGGCTATCTCAAGGTAGCGACGCGCCAGGGGGCGTGCCGGTAAATAAAATTCGATGCGTAACAGACTGTTTTTTAGCCAGCTCGTTCATGCGCAACATTTTGTAAGGCCTAAATAGAGCCTTAACAAGACAGCCATAGTGGCCGTCCCTAGGTCGGACCAGTATCCTAGCACCTCCTCGCCCGCCGACGCTAAGACCAAGCGGGCAGCCCAACAGGTTTAAAAACGAATGAATGCTCTAGCCCGCCGCGCCGCAGGCCTGCTGCTCAGCACAGTTTGTCTGCCCCTTTCAGCTTTGGCTGCCGACCCACAACCCACCCACGAATTCACCCTGGACAACGGCCTCAAGGTCGTCGTGCGCGAAGACCATCGCGCCCCGGTGGTGGTTTCCCAGGTCTGGTACAAGGTTGGCTCCAGCTACGAAACCCCGGGCCAGACCGGTTTGTCCCACGCCCTGGAACACATGATGTTCAAGGGCAGCGCCAAGGTCGGCCCCGGCGAGGCTTCGTTGATCCTGCGTGACCTGGGCGCCGAAGAAAACGCCTTCACCAGCGACGACTACACCGCCTACTACCAAGTGCTGGCCCGTGACCGCCTGGGCGTCGCCTTCGAGCTGGAAGCCGACCGCATGGCCAGCCTGCGCTTGCCGGCCGACGAGTTCAGCCGCGAGATCGAGGTGATCAAGGAAGAGCGCCGGATGCGCACCGACGACAACCCGATGTCCAAGGCCTATGAGCGCTTCAAGGCCATGGCCTACCCGGCCAGCGGCTACCACACGCCGACCATCGGCTGGATGGCCGACCTGGACCGCATGAAGGTTGAAGAACTGCGCCACTGGTACCAATCCTGGTACGTGCCGAACAACGCCACCCTGGTAGTGGTGGGCGACGTAACCCCGGATGAAGTCAAAACCCTGGCCCAGCGCTATTTCGGCCCGATCCCCAAGCGCGACGTCCCCCCGGCGAAAATCCCGCTGGAGCTGGCCGAGCCCGGTGAACGCCTGCTGACTATGCATGTACAGACCAAACTGCCGAGCGTGATCCTTGGTTTCAACGTGCCGAGCCTGGCCACCGCTGAAGACAAACGCTCGGTCAACGCCCTGCGCCTGATCTCGGCCCTGCTGGACGGCGGCTACAGCGCGCGCATCTCGACACAACTGGAGCGCGGCGAAGAGCTGGTGTCCGGCGGCTCGTCGAGCTACGACGCCTACACCCGCGGTGACAGCCTGTTCACCCTGACTGCCACACCGAACCTGCAAAAGAAAAAGACCGTGGCCCAGGCTGAAGCCGGCCTTTGGCGCCTGCTGGATGAGCTGAAGGCCAAGCCACCGAGCGCTGAAGAACTGGAGCGTATCCGCGCCCAGGTCATCGCCGGCGTGGTTTACCAGCGCGACTCGATTACCAGCCAGGCCACTGCCATCGGCTCCCTGGAGACGGTGGGCCTGTCCTGGAAACTCATGGACACCGAGCTGGCCGAGCTGCAAAGCGTCACCGCCGAAGATATCCAGAAAGCTGCACGCACCTATTTCACCCGCGAACGTCTCAGCGTCGCCCATGTCTTGCCTGAGGAGACCGCTCATGAGTGAACGTAAAAACAACCGCCTGGTGCTGCCCGGCCTGATCGTGGTGACTTTGGCTGCGGCCTGCGCGCTGTACTTGCTGCGCCCCAGCGAATCCGTCGCCAGCCAGGCGCTGGAGCAGGCCAAGTCCGCCAACAAGCTGCAATCCCTGGCCGAGCTGGACGACAAGGCGCCGACCAACCGCAAGCTCGACGTGCAAACCTGGACCACCGCCGAAGGCGCCAAGGTGCTGTTCGTCGAAGCCCATGAACTGCCGATGTTCGACATGCGCATCCTGTTCGCCGCCGGCAGCAGCCAGGACGGCGCAACACCAGGCCTGGCGCTGTTGACCAACGCAATGCTCAACGAAGGCGTGCCGGGCAAGGACGTCAGCCAGATTGCCGCCGGTTTCGACGGCCTGGGGGCTGATTTCAGCAATGGCGCCTACCGCGACATGGCGCTGGTTTCCCTGCGCAGCCTGAGCGCCAGCGACAAGCGTGACGCCGCCCTGTCACTGTTTGACGACGTGATCGGCAAGCCGACCTTCCCGGCAGACTCTCTGGCGCGGATCAAGAACCAGCTGCTGGCCGGCTTTGAATACCAGAAACAGAACCCCGGCAAACTGGCGAGCATCGAGCTGTTCAAGCAGCTCTATGGCGACCACCCTTACGCCCATCCGAGCGAAGGCAACGCCGAGAGCGTGCCGAAGGTGACTCTTGCGCAATTGAAGGACTTCCACGCCAAGGCCTACGCCGCCGGCAACGCAGTGATTTCTGTAGTCGGCGATCTGACCCGCGCCGAAGCCGAAGCCATGACCGCCAAGGTTTCCGCGTCCCTGCCAAAAGGCCCGGCGCTGGCGAAAATCGCCCAACCGGTCGAGCCCAAGGCTGGCACCACGCACATCGAGTTCCCGTCCAAGCAGACAACCCTGCTGCTGGCGCAACTGGGTATCGACCGTGCCGACCCGGATTACGCCGCGCTGTCACTGGGTAACCAGATTCTCGGCGGCGGTGGCTTCGGCACCCGTTTGATGAGCGAAGTGCGCGAGAAACGCGGCCTGACCTACGGCGTATACTCCGGCTTCTCGCCGATGCAGGTACGCGGTCCGTTCATGATCAACCTGCAAACCCGCGCCGAAATGAGCGCCGGCACGCTGCGATTGGTGCAGGACGTACTCGCCGACTACCTCAAGACCGGCCCGACACAGAAAGAACTCGATGACGCCAAGCGCGAACTGGCCGGCAGCTTCCCGCTGTCCACCGCGAGCAACGCCGATATCGTCGGGCAGCTGGGCGCCATGGGTTTCTACAACCTGCCGCTGAGCTACCTGGAAGATTTCATGAAACAATCCCAGGCGCTGACCGTTGACCAGGTCAAAGCTGCTTTGAACAAACATTTGAGTGCCGACAAGATGGTCATCGTGACCGCCGGCCCGACGATTGCGCAAAAGCCACTACCGCCCCCCACTGATAAACCCGCCGAGCAACCGCTCGGGGTTCCGGAGCATTAATGGCCCGTCCATCCCGTCCCAAAAAACCTGTCCACAACGTTCACAACGGTGTGGGCCAACTGCGCATCATCGGCGGAGAGTGGGGCAGCCGTAAGCTGAGCTTCCCCGATGTCGTGGGCCTGCGCCCGACGCCAGACCGCGTGCGTGAAACCCTGTTCAACTGGCTCGCGCCGTATATCGCCGGGGCCAAGGTGCTGGACCCGTTCGCGGGTAGCGGCGCGCTGTTCCTGGAGTCGCTGTCCCGTGGCGCGGCGCTGGGCCAGGCGCTGGATGCCAGCAATGTGGCGGTCGCCAGCCTCAAAGAACACCTGGGCACCCTGCGTTGCACCACGGGGCAAGTGCAGACGGCTGATGCGCTGCGCTACCTGGAAACCCAGGAAGCCCGCGAGTTTGACGTGGTGTTCCTCGATCCGCCGTTTAATCAGAACCTGCTGCCGACCGTTTGCGCGTTGCTGGAAGAGCGCCAGTGGTTGGCACCGGATGCCTGGATCTACACTGAAAGCGAAACCGCACCGTCCACACTCGGTCTGCCGGGCACCTGGCGCCTGCACCGCGAGCAGAAATCCGGGCGGGTGTATTACGCGTTGTGGCAACGCACCGTGTAGGAGCGAGCTTGCTCGCGAAGATCGTTAACGATGACGCGGGAAACCAGGGGAACGCGGTGATCTTGAGTTTTTCGCGAGCAAGCTCGCTCCTACAATGATTGGAGCAAGCCCATTCGGCACCGAGAATTTCATGACTCCGCCCCTCGACCGCTTCTCCCCCGCCTTCGGCCTCGGCAACCCGCACCTGCAAACGCTGTGGGGACCGCTGTGGCGCAAAACCACGCACATCGAACGCCAGCGCGAACGGCTGTGGCTGGCAGACGGCGATTTTCTCGACCTCGACTGGCATGGACCCCATGACGCAACCACCCCGCTGGTGCTGGTACTGCACGGGCTGACCGGCTCGTCCAACTCGCCCTATGTAGCCGGCCTGCAAAAAGCCCTCGCAACCCAAGGCTGGGCCAGCGTCGCGCTGAACTGGCGTGGCTGCTCCGGCGAACCCAACCTGCTTGCCCGCAGCTACCATTCCGGCGCCAGTGAAGACCTGGCCGAAACCATCGTTCACCTGCGGGCCAAGCGCCCGTTGGCGCCGCTGTATGCGGTGGGGTATTCACTGGGCGGGAATGTGCTGCTCAAGTACTTGGGCGAAACCGGCGAAGCCTGCGGGCTGCAAGGCGCGGCCGCCGTGTCGGTACCGTTTCGCCTGGATCAGTGCGCCGATCGCATTGGCCTGGGCTTTTCTCGGGTTTATCAGAAGCATTTCATGCGCGAAATGCTGGCCTATATCCGCGTCAAACAAAGCCGGTTTCTCAAGGATGGCCGCGAGGCAGGCCTGAAAACCCTCGCCGACCTGGGCTCGCTGGAGAAGATGCGCACGTTCTGGGACTTTGACGGCCGCGTCACCGCGCCGCTGCACGGGTTCCTCAGTGCCGAGGACTACTACCGCCGCGCCTCCAGCCGCTACTACCTCGGGGGCATTCGCACACCAACCCTGATCATCCAGGCCGCGGACGACCCGTTCGTGTTCGCCCACAGCCTGCCCGAGGCCAGCGAACTGTCGGATTGCACCGAGTTCGAACTGCTGGCCAGGGGCGGGCATGTGGGGTTTGTGGACGGCTCACTGAAGCAGCCAACTTACTACCTGGAACGGCGAATCCCGGAGTGGCTACTGACACAACGCCGATAAAAATGTGGGAGCTCCCACACTTTGGCTCAGACCGGGTCAGGCAGACCTCAGTCGCCTGTTGCAACTTCCCGCTTTGGATCAGTGATCCACTCGCTCCACGACCCCGCGTACAACTTGCCCAACGGGTAACCCGCCAGGCACAGCGCAAACAGGTTGTGGCAGGCAGTCACGCCCGAGCCGCAGTAGGCCACCAGGTCATCCGGCGAGCGGCCTTGCAGCTTGGCGGCGAAGCGTTGCTTGAGCTGGTCCGCCGGCAGGAAACGGCCGTCGCTGCCCAGGTTTTCATTGAATGCGGCACATTGCGCGCCGGGGATATGCCCGGCAACCGGGTCGATCGGCTCCACTTCACCACGAAAACGCGGCTGGGCGCGGGCGTCGATCAGGGTCAGGCCGGGCTGGCCAAGGCGTTTCTGCAGGTGTTCGGCGTCCAGTTGCAAGTGGTTGTCCGGCGTGCCGCTGAAGGTGCCGGGCTCGATCACCGGCGCATCCAGGCTCAACGGGAAGCCCGCCGCGTGCCAGGCTTTTAGGCCGCCATCGAGGATGAACACGCCGTCGCGCTTGCCCAGCCAGGCCAGCAGCCACCAGGCACGGGCGGCATAGGCACCCGGGCCGTCGTCATACAAAACGATATCGCTGTCGGCGTTAACGCCCCATGCCCGCAGTTGCCGGATAAACGCATCCGGCGCCGGCAACGGATGGCGACCGGTCACGCCCTTGATTATCGGCCCGCTGAGGTGGCGCTCCAGGTCGGCATACTGCGCCCCTTCGATATGCCCTTCGGCGTAGCTGCACAGGCCGTAGTCCGGGTCTTCCAGGGCAAAGCGGCAATCGAGGATCACCAGCCCGCCGGACTTCTGGCGCTCGGCCAGTTGCTGGGGGCTGATCAGTTGGGCAAGCGGCATGACTGACTCCTGTGGCTAGGTTAGCGTTCGGGAAACATCCTACTTCACTTCTTCCAGCGCCTGATTCAACGGCACGTAAAACTCTTTAAACAGCGCATCCACCGCGTCCTTGGCCTTGGGGGTGATAAACCCGGCTTCCAGCACCAGCACCTGGTATACACCGCGTTTGATGGCCTCAGCGCTCAGGTGCGTGGACTTTTCATTGGTGGTGCACAGGAAGCGCACCCATGAGGTGAGGATGATCCAGGCGTTGAGGGTCAGGGCTTCGGTTTGCACCGGGTCCATGTTCAGGATGCCGGCATCGACAAACCCCTGGTAGATGGCTGCGCCCTGGATCAGGCAACGCTGGGAGAACCGCCGGTAGCCGGTGGCCAGCTCCGGGTCGCTTTCCAGCAGGTGTTCGAGGTCACGGTGCAGGAAGCGGTAGCGCCACATGCCGGCGAGCACCGCCTGCAGGTAGAAGCGCTTGTCTTCCACGGTCACCGCACGGCCCTGGGGCGGGCGCAGGAAACTGTCCACCAACGCTTCGTACTCACGAAACAGCACCGCGATAATCGCCTGCTTGTTGGGGAAGTGGTAGTACAGGTTGCCCGGGGAAATTTCCATATGGGCGGCGATATGGTTGGTGCTGACACTGCGCTCGCCCTGCTGGTTAAACAGCTCCAGGCTGGTTTGCACAATGCGCTCGCTGGTCTTTACTCGTGGTGCCATGGGAAATCAACTTCTAGACCCGTGATGGCGGCATCTTACGGACTATCCTTGTCCGGATAAATCGGCACGTTGTGCAATGTTATTTGACAATTTAGAGCAATGACTCTAAAAACTGAAGCATTCCAATAACAATCGGGAACTTCGCCATGTCTGCCAACGTTGCCTACCTGCAAGATTCCCAGGCGCTGGACCAGCTCCAGGAACTGTTCGACGCGCAGCGCCAAGCCTACGCCGCCAACCCGATGCCGCCGGCCGCCCAGCGCCAGCAATGGCTCAAGGCCTTGCGCGAGCTGCTGAGTGACGAGCGCCAGGCGCTGATCAACGCCATCAGCAGTGATTTCAGCCACCGCAGCGCCGACGAAACCCTGTTCGCCGAACTGATGCCCAGCCTGCATGGCATTCACTACGCCAGCAAACACCTCAAGGGTTGGATGAAACCTTCCCGCCGCGCTGTAGGCATTGCCTTCCAGCCCGCGTCCGCCAAGGTCATCTATCAACCCCTGGGTGTGGTCGGGGTGATCGTGCCCTGGAACTATCCGTTGTACCTGGCCATCGGCCCGCTGGTGGGTGCATTGGCGGCCGGCAACCGGGTGATGCTCAAGCTCAGCGAATCCACCCCCGCCACCGGCCAGTTGCTCAAGACGCTGCTGGCGAAGATCTTCCCCGAGGACCTGGTGTGCGTGGTGCTCGGCGAGGCTGAAGTGGGCATGGCGTTTTCCAAGCTGCGCTTCGACCACCTGCTGTTCACCGGCGCCACCAGCATCGGCAAGCACGTGATGCGCGCGGCGGCCGAACACCTGACGCCGGTCACCCTGGAACTGGGCGGCAAATCACCGGCGATTGTTTCCGCCGACGTGCCGCTCAAGGACGCCGCCGAACGCATCGCCTTCGGCAAGGCGCTGAATGCCGGGCAAACCTGCGTGGCGCCGGACTACGTGCTGGTGCCGGAAGACCGTGTAGACGGCTTCGTCGAGGCCTACAGCAAGGCGGTTCGCGGGTTCTATCCGACCCTGGCCGACAACCCGGACTACACCGCCATCATCAACGAACGACAGTTAACCCGGCTCAACGGCTACGTGAAAGACGCCACTGACAAGGGTGCCACCCTGGTCCCGCTGTACGACCAGGGCCAGGACCGCCGCATGGCCCACAGCCTGCTGCTGAATGTCAGCGACGAGATGACCGTGATGCAGGACGAAATCTTCGGCCCGGTGCTGCCGATCGTGCCGTATCGCGGCCTCGACCAGGCCTTTGCCTACATCAATCAGCGCCCTCGCCCACTGGCGCTGTATTACTTCGGCTACGACAAGGCGGAACAGAACCGCGTACTGCACGAAACCCATTCCGGCGGCGTGTGCCTGAACGACACGTTGCTGCACGTAGCCCAGGACGACATGCCCTTCGGCGGCATCGGCCCGTCGGGCATGGGCCATTACCACGGCCATGAAGGTTTCCTGACCTTCAGCAAGGCCAAGGGCGTGCTGATCAAGCAACGCCTGAACGCGGCCAAGCTGATTTACCCGCCCTATGGCAAATCCATCCAGAAGTTGATCCAGAAGCTGTTCGTCCGCTAACAAACCCATCACCGGGATAACAATAAGAATGAACCCTAGCCTGACTGAATCACCCGCGCTGTCACGGCGCGGCGTCTTGAAACTCGGCCTGTGCGCCAGCGCCTTCCTGGCCACCGCCGGGCTGGGCGCCAGCCTCAGCGGCTGCTCCAGCAGCACCCCGGCCAGCGGCTTTGCGATGTTGCGCAGCAGTGACCTGCCGTTTTTGCGGGCAGTGATTCCGGTGCTGCTGGAGGGCGTGGCCAGCGCCGAGGTAGTGGTGGCCGGGATCGACGACACCCTGAAAAAGCTCGACTTCAGCCTGCAACACCTGTCGCCCGAGATGTTCAAGCTGACCCAGCAACTGTTCGACGTATTGGGCATGGCCGTCACCCGTGGGCCGCTGACCGGGGTGTGGGGCAGCTGGGAAAACGCCAGCGGCGAACAGATCCGCAACTTCCTGCACCGTTGGGAAAACAGCTACCTGAACCTGCTGCGCATGGGCCAGGGCTCGTTGCTCAAACTGGTGATCATGGCCTGGTATTTCCGCCCCGAGTCCTGGGCGCATTGCGGCTACCCCGGCCCACCGAAAATCTGATCTGCATCCCGATAAAAACAAGAGACGACCCTGATGCCCGTACCTGATCTGTTCCGCGATGGCATGGCCCGCGGCTGGAAGACCCACAATGGCGCCGCCCTCGACCAGGACCTGACCCTGGAAGCCGACGTCGCGATCATCGGCAGCGGCGCCGGCGGCGGCACCACCGCCGAAATCCTCAGCGCCGCCGGCTACAAGGTGCTGCTGATCGAAGAAGGCCCGCTGAAGACCAGCAACGACTTCAAGCTGCTGGAAGACGAGGCCTACGCCAGCCTCTACCAGGAAGGCATCGGCCGCATGAGCAAGGACGGCGCTATCACCATCCTGCAGGGCCGCGCGGTCGGCGGCACCACGCTGATCAACTGGACCTCCAGCTTCCGCACCCCGGACCCGACCCTCGCCCACTGGGCCAGCGAGTACGCGGTCAAGGGCCACAGCAGCGCCGAAATGGCGCCCTGGTTCGAAAAAATGGAACAACGCCTGGGCAT
Source organism: Pseudomonas sp. E6002 (assembly GCF_013385565.1). Classification (NCBI taxonomy): domain Bacteria; kingdom Pseudomonadati; phylum Pseudomonadota; class Gammaproteobacteria; order Pseudomonadales; family Pseudomonadaceae; genus Pseudomonas; species Pseudomonas sp. E6002. The sequence continues at coordinate 265,864 of NZ_JACAPT010000009.1, forward strand.
CGCGCCTTGGGCCATGCCACCGAATGCCAACAATGACGTGATCCGCAAGGGCTGCGAAAAGCTTGGCTACAGCTGGCACGTGATCCCGCGCAATGTGCGCGGCTGTTTCAACCTGGGGTATTGCGGCATGGGTTGCCCGGTCAACGCCAAGCAATCAATGCTGGTGACCACCATTCCGTCCACCCTGGAGAAAGGCGGCGAGCTGCTGTACCTGGCCCGCGCCGAACGCCTGAAGTTCAGCGGCGACACCATCACCAGCCTCGAATGCGTGGCCATGGATCAGTTTTGCGTGGCACCCACCGGCCGCAAGATCACAGTCAAAGCCAAGCATTACGTACTGGCCGGCGGCGGCATCAACAGCCCGGCGCTGCTGCTGCGCTCGGACGCACCCGATCCCCACTCGCGCCTGGGCAAGCGAACCTTTTTACACCTGGTGAATTTTTCCGCCGGGTTGTTCGACGAGGTGATCAACCCGTTCTACGGCGCGCCGCAGTCGATTTATTCCGATCACTTCCAATGGCAGGACGGCACTACCGGCAAAATGTCCTACAAGCTCGAAGTACCGCCACTGCATCCGGGCCTGGCCAGCACCTTGCTCGGCGGCTACGGCACGCAGAACGCGCTGGACATGGGTCAACTGCCGAAAACCCACGCCATGCTGGCGCTGCTGCGGGACGGCTTCCACCCCGACAGCCCGGGTGGCACAGTCGAATTACGCGGCGATGGCACACCGGTGCTCGATTATCAGGTTTCGCCCTACGCCTGGGACGGCCTGCGCCGGGCATTCCACAGCATGGCGGAGATTCAGTTTGCCGGCGGCGCCAAGTCGGTGATGCCGCTGCACGGCGATGCGCGCTACGTGAACACCTTGGCTGAAGCCCGCAGCATGATCGACGGGTTGAACCTCGAATTGCACCGAACCCGGCTCGGCAGCGCTCATGTAATGGGCGGTTGCGCGATGGGGGAAGAACCGAAAAACGCCGTGGCCGACAGCCTTGGGCGCCATCATCAACTGCGCAACTTGTCGATCCACGATGGCTCGCTATTCCCCACCAGCATTGGCGCTAACCCGCAGTTATCGGTGTATGGATTGACGGCGCAACTGGCGACGGCATTGGCCGAACGTCTGAAAACGGCCTGAAAAAACCGGGTATTCGCGGTGTCTATAGTGCTTTCTTCTGAATAAGTTGACTTGGCCGACCGGGATGGCTGCGATACCATCCGGTTCCCCAACGGACTCCGCCAGGACGACGCGATGAACCGAGTGTTGTACCCAGGTACCTTCGACCCAATCACCAAGGGCCATGGCGATCTGGTCGAACGCGCCTCGCGCTTGTTCGACCATGTGATTATCGCGGTCGCTGCCAGCCCCAAGAAAAACCCGCTGTTTCCCCTGGAACAGCGCGTGGAGCTGGCCCGTGAGGTCACCAAGCATCTGCCCAACGTTGAAGTGGTCGGCTTCTCGACGCTGCTGGCGCACTTCGCCAAGGAACAGAACGCCAATGTGTTCCTGCGCGGCCTGCGGGCGGTGTCGGACTTCGAATACGAATTCCAGCTGGCCAACATGAACCGCCAACTGGCGCCGGACGTGGAAAGCCTGTTTCTTACGCCTTCGGAACGTTATTCGTTCATTTCCTCGACGTTGGTCCGGGAAATCGCGGCGTTGGGCGGGGATATCACCAAGTTCGTGCACCCGGCTGTGGCGGATGCTCTCACCCTGCGATTCAAGAAATAATCCCGGACAGTAGGAGCTGGCTTGCCAGCGATCCAGGCGCCACGGTGCAACTGACCCATCGCCATCGCCGGCAAGCCGGCTCCTACTGTCCATCGCTGTGACTCGCACTGCGGGCGCCAATGCGGCACAATTGCGCGCATTAGTTTTCAGATGCCTTGGCTGACAGCCCTGGCAGGAGTTTCCATGTCCCTGATCATCACCGACGATTGCATCAACTGCGACGTCTGCGAACCCGAGTGCCCGAACGCTGCCATTTCCCAGGGTGAAGAGATCTATGTGATCGACCCCAACCTGTGCACCCAGTGTGTCGGCCACTACGACGAACCCCAGTGCCAGCAGGTTTGCCCGGTGGATTGCATTCCGCTGGACGAGGCTCATCCGGAAACGGAAGAGCAACTGATGGAGAAGTACCGGTTGATTACCGGGAAGGCCTAAGTCCCTTGGCGCTTCATTAAGCCCCTTCGCGAGCAAGCCTGCTCCCACATTCGACCGAGTTCCACCTTTGGAATGCAGTCGAATGTGGGAGCGGGCTTGCTCGCGAATAGGCCATCAGCAGCACCACAAATTGTCAGCTCTGACACTTCGGGCAAAACACACTCGCCCGCTGCCCCAGTATTACGTTGCGCAACTCAGCCCCACAGACCTTGCACGCCTCGCCACCACGGCCATAGACGAACAATTCCTGCTGGAAATACCCCGGCTGTCCGTCGCCACCGATAAAGTCCCGCAGCGTGGTGCCGCCGCGCTCGATGGCCGCCGCCAGGATGCGTTTGATCTCGATCGCCAGCTTCAGGTAACGCCCACGGGAAATGCCCTTGGCTTCACGACGCGGATCAATCCCGGCGGCAAACAGCGCTTCCGTCGCATAGATATTGCCCACGCCCACCACCACCGCGTTGTCCATGATGAACGGCTTCACCGCCATCGAGCGTCCACGGGACAGCTGGAATAGCCGCTCGCCGTCGAACAGGTCGGTCAACGGCTCCGGCCCCAGGCGGATCAGCAGCTCGTGGTTCAGCGGGTCGAGGCTCCAGAGCATCGCGCCAAAGCGTCGCGGGTCGGTGTAGCGCAGGGCCAGGCCCGACTCCAGTTCTATATCCACATGCTCATGCTTGGCCGCCGGGCTGCCGGCTTCCACCAGGCGCAAATTGCCCGACATCCCCAAGTGGCTGATCAGCGTGCCGACCTCGGCATTGATCAACAAATACTTGGCCCGCCGCTCCACCAGCACGATGCGTTGCCCGGACAGCCGCACATCCAGGTCTTCCGGGATCGGCCAGCGCAGGCGCCGCTCACGCACCACCACACGGCTGACCCGCTGGCCTTCCAGGTGCGGCGCAATTCCGCGCCGGGTGGTTTCGACTTCCGGTAACTCGGGCATGTGTACCTCTTGGAAAAAGGGTTAGTGCGCGCCCAGCTCGCGGATCGACAACTTCAAGCTCTCGAAGTCGTAGTCCGACAGGCCGATATGGTCCAGCACCAGCGGGCCGATGGCGTTCCACTCATGGTCATCCACCTGGTTGCCCAGCACGCGGTACGACGCACAAATGTGCTCGGCCATCTTCAGGATCGCCAGCAGGTTTTTCAGCTGCGGCTTGTGGTTGGACTCGTCGCTGAAAATCGCCAGGGCATTGTGGTGATTGGCGATGGCATCGGTCACATGTTCCGGCAGGCGCCAGGATTTGGCGGTGTAGTAACCCACCACGGCATGGTTGGTGTTGAACGCCTGGTTCTCGGTGTCGACCACACGGCACTCCGGGCCGGCGTTGGCATAGGCCTCTTCCAGCACACTCATGTAGTTCGGGAAACGCTTGAGCATCAACGGCACGCCACAATCGTGGAACAGCCCCAATGCGTAGGCTTCATCGACCGCCTGGCTGCCGGTGCGCTTGGCCAGGGCCAGGCAGGTCATGGCCACGTCCTGGGCGGTGTCCCAGAAACGGTTGAGGGTGACGATCGTGTCGTCGCTCATCTCGCCCTTGATCGACTGCGCGTTGATCAGGTTGACGATGGAGCGGCTGCCCAGCAGGTTCACCGCGCGCTGGATCGAGACGATCTTGTTGCTCAGACCGTAATACGGCGAATTGACGATCTTCAGCAGCGAGCCGGAGAGGCCCGGGTCCTGGGCGATCAACCGGGCGATCACTTCCAGGTCCGGATCGGGCATGTACTGCTCCATCTGCAAATCCACCATGATTTGCGGTTGAGGCGGCACACTGATGCCTTGGAGGCTCTGTTGGATCTGTTCGGCGGATAGCTCTTGGGACATAGGGGGCACACTCTGGACTAGGCGGCGATTCTAACCTTTATGGCAACCAGGCTGACACCTCAAAAACCCGAACTGAAACCGGACCGAATATGGGAGCGGGCTTGCCTGCGATGCAGACGGCTCGGTCTTTCAGATAACCGAGGTGATGCTATCGCAGGCAAGCCCGCTCCCACAGGGACATCACAACCCACATGTCCGGCGGCGCCGCCAAGTACCGCACAACACGGTATACTCCCGCTCTTTTTTCCGGAGCGACGTCATGTCCCTGCCAAGCCTGCGTCTCAAAGCCAACGCCGATCGTCGTTTGCGCAACGGCCACCTGTGGGTCTACAGCAACGAAATCGATGTGGCCGCCACACCTCTTCACGGCTTCCAGGCAGGCGACCAGGCGATCCTGGAAGCAGCCGGCGGCAAGACCCTCGGCATCGTGGCCATGAGCCCGAACAACCTGATCTGCGCCCGCCTGCTGTCCCGCGACATCAAGTTGCCGCTGGACAAGTCGCTGCTGGTACACCGCATCAACGTGGCCCTGTCCCTGCGTGACCGCCTGTTCGACAAGCCGTTCTACCGCCTGGTGTACGGCGATTCCGACCTGTTGCCGGGCCTGGTGGTCGACCGTTTCGGCGACATCCTGGTGGTGCAGATCGCTTCGGCGACCATGGAAGCCCACAAGGAAGACGTGATCGCCGCACTGACCCAAGTGCTCAAGCCAAGCGGCATCCTGTTCAAGAACGACTCCGCCGCGCGTGATGCCGAAGGCCTCAACCGCTACGTCGAAACCGTATTCGGCCTGGTGCCGGAGTGGGTTGCCCTCGAAGAAAACGGCGTGAAGTTCGAAGCGCCGGTGATCCAGGGCCAGAAGACCGGCTGGTTCTACGACCACCGCATGAACCGCGCCCGCCTGGCCCCGTATGCCAAAGGCAAACGCGTACTCGACCTGTACAGCTACATCGGCGGCTGGGGCGTGCAAGCGGCCGCCTTCGGTGCCAGTGAAGTGTTCTGCGTCGACGCCTCCGCCTTCGCCCTCGACGGCGTGGAGCGCAACGCGGCACTGAACGGCGTTGCCGAGAAAATGACCTGCATCGAAGGCGACGTGTTCGAAGCCCTCAAAGAGCTGAAAGCCAGCGAAGAGCGTTTCGACGTGATCGTGGCCGACCCGCCTGCCTTCATCAAGCGCAAGAAAGACATGAAGAACGGCGAAGGCGCCTACCGCCGCCTGAACGAGCAAGCCATGCGCCTGCTCAGCAAGGACGGCATCCTGGTCAGCGCTTCGTGCTCGATGCACTTGCCGGAAGACGACCTGCAAAACATCCTGCTGACCAGCGCCCGTCACCTGGATCGCAACATCCAGATGCTGGAACGCGGCGGCCAGGGCCCGGACCACCCGGTGCACCCGGCGATTGCCGAGACCCGGTATATCAAGAGCATTACTTGCCGGTTGTTGCCGAATAGCTGAGTTTTTCCCGCGATGCTGCCCGACTGGCTCCGGGCAGCATCAATTCACAAAGCCGCCCCTTCAAATAAAAGCAAACTTTTTCATTTCTTGTACAACGTCAAAAACCACATATAGCTTCATCGTTACAGCAAAAACATACTACAACGCCATCAGAATCCTCCCACGCCTTCTGACTAGATAAATCTAAAACCAGCGCCTAGCCTAGCTTCTGTCACAATCATTTTGTGTGACAGCCATTTAACTTAATGAAATGGAGAGCTGATATGTACGCAATCGTTCTTGAGTCAAAAGCACTGGCAGCATTCGCATTGATTGGAATGCCTAAATAAGTCGTTGATGACAAGCTGGGTTGTACGCCAACCCAGCCCTAAGAATGGGAAGAAAACAATGCACATAAATCCCAACTTATTTTTCTTAACCAAATCACAACATCTGATTATCTGGAACTACAAAACTCATGAGCAATTTGAATTAGATCGCGTGCACTCGCAGCGACTGCTAGAGCTAATATACGACCTTTCGCTTTATAACCCTGAGTTTAGGATCGACTCGACGTTCACTCACCATGCAATTATTCAACAAGGTGCGCCAACGTTAGATAACCAGTGGGGATGGGATGACTTGTCGAGGATATTCCACATCGGTACAAAAGACTTATCAGACGCTGATCAACCTACAGACAGCGTCAGTTGGGCAGCTCATTATTTGGCCCACTGCCAGGGCGTAATGCGCAAGAGTCCTCCTGACTCGAATCGGTTCGCCCATCTCCAATCAGAAGACTTCATCAGTCTACCGCAACCCTCACCAAACGATTCTCTCAGAACATACCCGTTACTGCAACACACGTTAATTAAGCGAAAAACCTGCCGCACCTATTTAAACAAAAGCATTTCTTTAGAAGACCTGAGTACGTTGCTCTACCTGTCTCTAGGGCACTTGAAAGAACGCCTGCAAGACACCTCACATTTAACGCCCCCCTCTTTCCGCGCTAGACGAAGCAGCCCATCAGGTGGTGGATTAAGCTCCAGCGAAGGTTATGTGTATGCGCACAACATAAGAGGCGTAAATCCCGGATTTTATTATTATCACCCGGAGTTACACGCACTCAGGCTGATTCGTCGAATACAAGAGCCTCTTGGAAACTACCTTAACGGCCAGCACTTCATCGACAATCTTCCGTTTGGTATTTTCATTACATCACGATTCGACAAACTGTGGTGGAAGTACCCACACTCCAGAGCCTACCGAGTTGCCCTGATAGAAGCCGGACACATCTCACAAACAGCTCAGCTCATTTCAACCGCCATAGGGCTTAACACTTGGATTTCCTCCGCTCTCAACGACACCAAGATCGAGAAAGCCCTTGGCATACAGGACCTTAAAGAGCAGTTGGTACTTTTCGTAGGCGCCGGTTACAGCGACGGTCAGGTTTTCAGCGATGAATTCGAAAAGCTTTTGAGGACTGATTGAGGCCTTGGCGATGCAGCCTTTTACAGCATGCCTTTGGAAGAGAATGACTCCACCTTTATTGATTGAATTCTCGCCACCCAAGGCTAATATCGGTTTTTGGCACCCCACCGGAAATAAAAACAATGTCTGAGTCTTCCTGCTCGCCCTTACTCGGCAGCGAGATAAAACGCCACCAATTCTCACGCTTCATCCTCATCACTTGCATCTCACTTATCAGCTTCTTCCCGATCAACATCCTGCTGCCCTCCTTCCCCGCCTTGGCTGAAAGGTTCGATACACCCACCGCCGATGTGGCGCTGTCCATCAGCCTGTTCACGCTGGTTTTTTCGATTTCCCAACTGGTCGCCGGACCGCTGTCGGATAAATGGGGCCGCAAGGAAGTCCTGCTCGGTTGCATCACGCTATCGATCCTGGGTGCGATAGGTTGCGCATTATCGACGGACTACCTGAGCTTCCTGCTGTTTCGCTCGGTCCAGGCCATGGGTTGCGGCTTCTTCGTACTGGGCCACGCGTTAGTGGAGGACCTGTTCGAAGAACAGGATCGCGCCCGTGTGCGCCTCTACTACATGACCCTGAGCGGCTCGTTCGTCGCCTTGTCACCGCTGATCGGCTCCTGGTTGCAAACCACCTTCGACTGGCAAGGTAGTTTCTATGGGTTCGCACTGATGGCGTCGGGCATGTTGATCCATGCGTTCTGCATACTGCCCTCCAAGTCCGCCAGCCCGCACCGCACGCAGGTGTCGATCATCGGCACGCTGAAAGATGTCGCAACCAATCGCGACTTCCTGCGTTACTGGTGGATCGCCGCGTTGGTGTTCGCCTGCTACTTCGCCTTGATCAGCGTGACACCGTTGATTTTCATGGACTCGCTGAAACTCTCCGAATACCAGTACGCACTGGTACTCATGGTGTATGGCGTGGCCTATCTGCTCGGTGGCTTGGCGGCGTCGTATCTTCAAAAACGCATCTCGCTGTCCCGGCAAATCAACATCGGCCTTGGATTGCTGCTTGTCGCAGGCGTGCTTCTGATGCTGATCGTCGGTCTTGGAGCTATCACCACCATCACCCTGCTGATCCCGATGCTGATCAGCGCCCTGGCCGTGACCCTGGTACGCCCCGCCGCGATTTCCGCGGCCATGTTGCTGTTCTCCAGCAGCGCCGGCACCGCCGCGTCGGCCGGCAACAGCATCATGTTCATCACCGCCGCCGTCAGCAGCGCCGCCCTCGCCCAAGCCGGGGCCAACCTGCTGATGACCATCGCCATCAGCTTCATCGTGTTCAGCGTTTGGGGCGTGGTGACGAACGCCCGGGTCGGTCGCTGACCATGAAACTTGCACACCCACACGTCTCGTAAGCGCTATCTACACGCTGGCGGCCATTCCCTCCGGCCGCCAGCGGTGTAGAATCGGACCTATTCATCGCCAGTCATCCCCCGGCGGGTTTATGAGCTCGAGGCCCAAGCAAGCGGCGATCCCGCGACGCGAGTGGCAACTTCCGGACACACGGCCATTTATCGGGTGTTCCAGTCGTCAATTAGAAGCTCACTCCCCTTTAGTACTTGATTAGCCGCCCGGAGTGCTCCAATGCCTGATTACCGCTCGAAAACATCCACCCACGGCCGCAACATGGCCGGCGCCCGCGCACTGTGGCGCGCCACGGGGATGAAAGATGACGACTTCAAGAAGCCGATCATCGCGATTGCCAACTCGTTCACCCAGTTCGTACCCGGCCACGTCCACCTCAAGGACCTGGGCCAACTGGTCGCCCGCGAGATCGAACGCGCCGGCGGTGTAGCGAAAGAATTCAACACCATCGCCGTGGATGACGGCATCGCCATGGGCCATGACGGCATGCTGTATTCCCTGCCGAGCCGCGAGATCATCGCCGACTCCGTGGAGTACATGGTCAACGCCCACTGCGCCGACGCCATTGTGTGCATCTCCAACTGCGACAAGATCACCCCCGGCATGCTGATGGCCGCCCTGCGCCTGAACATCCCGGTGATCTTCGTCTCCGGCGGCCCGATGGAAGCCGGCAAGACCAAGCTCGCCTCCCACGGCCTCGACCTGGTGGACGCCATGGTCATCGCCGCCGATTCCAGCGCTTCTGACGAGAAGGTCGCGGAATACGAGCGCAGCGCCTGCCCTACCTGCGGTTCGTGCTCCGGCATGTTCACCGCCAACTCGATGAACTGCCTGGTGGAAGCCTTAGGGCTCGCCTTGCCGGGCAACGGCTCGACACTGGCCACCCACAGCGACCGCGAGCAACTGTTCCTGCAGGCCGGCCGCACCATCGTCGAGCTGTGCAAGCGCTACTACACCGAGAACGATGAGTCGGTGTTGCCGCGCAACATCGCCAACTTCAAGGCGTTCGAAAACGCCATGACCCTGGACATCGCCATGGGCGGTTCCACCAACACCATCCTGCACTTGCTGGCCGCCGCGCAAGAAGCCGAGATCGACTTCGACCTGCGGGACATCGACCGCCTGTCGCGCCACGTGCCGCAACTGTGCAAAGTCGCGCCGAACATCCAGAAGTACCACATGGAAGACGTGCACCGCGCCGGCGGGATCTTCTCGATCCTCGGCTCCCTGGCCCGTGGCGGCCTGTTGCACACCGACCTGCCGACCGTGCACAGCAAATCCATCGCCGAAGGCATCGCCAAGTGGGACATCACCCAAACCACTGACGAAGCCGTGCATCACTTCTTCAAGGCCGGCCCGGCCGGCATCCCGACGCAGACCGCGTTCAGCCAGTCGACCCGTTGGGAAACCCTCGACGACGACCGTGAAAACGGCTGCATCCGCAGTGTCGAGCATGCCTATTCGAAAGAGGGCGGCCTGGCCGTGCTGTACGGCAACATCGCGCTGGATGGCTGCGTGGTGAAAACTGCCGGTGTCGACGAGTCGATCCACGTGTTCGAAGGCCGCGCCAAGATCTACGAAAGCCAGGACAGCTCGGTACGCGGCATCCTCGCTGACGAAGTGAAGGAAGGCGACATCGTCATCATCCGTTACGAAGGCCCGAAAGGCGGCCCGGGCATGCAAGAGATGCTGTACCCGACGTCGTACCTGAAATCCAAGGGCCTGGGCAAAGCCTGCGCCTTGCTGACCGACGGCCGTTTCTCCGGCGGGACCTCGGGCCTGTCCATCGGCCACGCTTCGCCGGAAGCTGCTGCGGGCGGCGCCATCGGCCTGGTGCAGGATGGCGACAAGGTGCTGATCGACATTCCGAACCGCTCGATCAACCTGTTGATCAGCGATGAAGAACTGGCGGCACGCCGGGTCGAGCAGGACAAGAAAGGCTGGAAGCCGGTGGAGAAGCGTCCGCGCAAAGTCACCACCGCCTTGAAGGCTTATGCCCTGCTGGCCACCAGTGCCGACAAAGGTGCTGTGCGTAACAAGGCGATGCTTGACGGTCTGTAAGCCTCGCCCATAAAAATGCCCCGCCATGTGCGGGGCATTTTTTTGTCTGGAGATAATTCCCCAAACAAAGAAGATCAACTGTGGGAGCGGGCTTGCTCGCGAATTGCGGTGTGCCAGTTACTGAATAAGCTGGCTGATCCACCGCCTTCGCGAGCAAGCCCGCTCCCACATTTTTGACCGAGTCCAGCCGTAATTACTGAATCTCGTCCGGCTTGACGATCACCCAGTTTTTATCCGCCGTCACCGGCAACCCTTCCTTGGCCTGGGCCGCAGCGTGCTTGGCCATCATGCCGTTGAGCTGGGTCATGTATTTGTCTTTACGGTTGATCCACAGGTGGATGCCGCCCTTGGCCACGTCCACGTCATGGAACAGCATGTAGCCGTCACTGGTCGGCGTGTCGCCACCGACGATCACCGGTTTTTTCCACTCGTCGATATAGGTCAGGATCGCTGCGTGCTTGCCGGCCATCCAGGTGGCCGGGGTCCACAGGTACGGGGTCAGCTCCAGGCCGAGGTTGGCCTTCTCGTCATACTTGCCGGCGGCAATCTGTTTGCGGGCGGTGGTCAGCTCGCCGGTCTTGCGGTCCTTGAGCAAGGTGCTCACGCCGATGACGTTCTCGGGTTTGACGTTGTAGCCGTACTTCGGATCGGCCGCGACCATGCGCACCAGTTCCTCGGACGCGGCGGTCATCACGTAGACCTCGATGCCGTTTTCCATCAGCTTGTTGAACAGCTCAGCCTGGCCGGTGAAGACCTTCGGCGGCTGCACTTCCATGTTCTTGACCACGTCACCGTCGTAATAGGTGACCGGCACCGGCTTGCCCGACGCCATCATCTCGTCGACGTAGCCCTTGAGTTCCTTGAGGGTGAAGCCGGAGAAAATCTGCGCGACCCACGGGTAGCAGACCATGTCGTCGACTTCGCAGAGGCGGTAGTAGTAACTGAAGAGGCTTTCCTTGTGGTCAGCGGTGTCTTTGAACGGGATCAGCTTCAGGGAAGGGTCCATGGTGTCGCGGGTGATCAGGCCCTTGTTTTCCAGGTACGGCAGCAACGACTCTTCAAGGTCGTAGCGGTAACTGGTGTTGTCCATGTCGAACACCGCGAAGTTGCCCTTGTTGGCATTGGCGGCAATCATCGTGTCCAGTTGCTTGGCGGCAGCCGCCGGCCAGTGTTTCAACTCGGTGGCGGCAAAGGCCTGGCTCGCAAGGCCCAGGCACAGCGCGGCGGCAAACAGTTTCGGCGCTAGCTTCATGTGCGTTTTCTCCCTGAGTGAAAGACATCGACGCTAACAAATCTGTATGACAGTTATCGCCCGAGCGCGACCGCTTTCGTCGTGATCGCGCCAATGCCATACGCCTGCGCGTCATTCGCTTATTCCAAAAACGACAGTCACCATGCGATAACGTTATTAAATCAATATATTTCAAGCTGTTAGGCTTGCCGGTTCGCAATCGCAGGCTCCTGCGATTGGCTGCCTTCTCAACGGAGCTTCAATGAATCTGCCCCTGATTCTCAACTTACTGGTGTTCGTGGCCCTGCTGCTGGGCCTGGCACAAACCCGTCGAACCAACTGGAGCCTCGCCAAGAAGGTCTTGTTTGCGTTGGTACTCGGCGTGATCTTCGGTGTGGTGCTGCACGCGATCTACGGTGCCGGCAACCCGGTGCTCAAGGCCTCGATCGGCTGGTTCGACCTGGTCGGCAACGGTTACGTGCAGTTGCTGCAAATGATCGTGATCCCGCTGGTGTTCGCCTCGATCCTCAGCGCCGTGGCCCGTCTGCATAACGCCTCGTCCCTGGGCAAGATCAGCTTCCTGACCATCGGCACGCTGCTGTTCACCACGGCGATTGCGGCGCTGATCGGTATCGGCCTGACCAACCTGTTCGGCCTCACCGCCGAAGGCCTGGTGGCCGGCACCCAGGAAATGGCGCGCCTGCAAGTGATCCAGAGTGATTACGCGGGCAAGGTCGCCGACCTGAATATCCCGCAACTGCTGCTGTCGTTCATCCCGCAGAACCCGTTCGCCGACCTGGCCCGGGCCAAGCCGACGTCGATCATCAGTGTGGTGATCTTCGCTGCATTCCTTGGGGTTGCCGCGCTGCAACTGCTCAAGGATGACGTGGAAAAAGGCCAGAAAGTCCTCAACGCCATCGACACCCTGCAAGCCTGGGTGATGCGCCTGGTGCGCCTGGTGATGAAGCTGACCCCGTACGGCGTATTGGCGCTGATGACCAAAGTGGTCGCCAGTTCCAACCTGCAAGACATCATCAAGCTCGGCAGTTTTGTGGTGGTGTCGTACCTGGCCCTGGGCCTGATGTTTGTGGTGCATGGCCTGCTGCTGTCGCTGGCCGGGATCAACCCGCTGCGGTTCTTCCGCAAGGTCTGGCCGGTGCTGACGTTCGCCTTCACCAGCCGCTCCAGCGCCGCGAGCATTCCGCTGAGCATTGAAGCGCAGACCCGTCGTTTGGGGATCCCGCAGTCCATCGCCGGCTTTGCCGCCTCGTTTGGCGCGACGATTGGCCAGAACGGTTGTGCCGGCCTTTATCCGGCGATGCTGGCGGTGATGGTTGCGCCGACCGTGGGTATCAACCCGCTGGACCCGCTGTGGATCGCGACCCTGGTGGCGATTGTGACCTTGAGTTCGGCCGGTGTGGCGGGCGTGGGCGGCGGTGCGACGTTTGCCGCGCTGATCGTGCTGCCGGCGATGGGCTTGCCGGTATCACTGGTGGCGCTGCTGATTTCGGTTGAGCCGCTGATCGACATGGGCCGTACGGCATTGAACGTGAACGGTTCGATGACGGCGGGGGCGATTACCAGCCAGATCATGCAGCAGACGGATAAAGCGTTGTTGAATGCGGATGAGCATGGGGAGTTGGCGCAGGCTTGACGGCTGAACGTTGTGGCGAGGGAGCTTGCTCCCGCTGGGCTGCGCAGCAGCCCCAAAGCAGGCGACCGAGTTTTCTGAGAGATTGAGGGATCAGCTTTCAGGGCCGCTTCGCAGCACAGCGGGAGCAAGCTCCCTCGCCACAGCAAGCTCCCTCGCCACATGGATTTTTAAGCTTTTTCCCAGACTTCGAAGTTGTACGCCGGCTTGTCACCCTCAGCCGGATTCTCGACATTCGACACCAGCTTCCACTGGTTCAAATCAAACTCGGGAAACCACGCATCCCCGTCCGGGCTCAACGCCACCCGCGTCAAATACAGGCGATCCGCCTGCTCCAGCCCCTGGGCATACAACTGCGCGCCGCCGATCAGCATCAGCTCATCCACGCCCTGCGCCTTGGCCCATTCCTCAGCCCGCTCCACGGCCGCGTCCAGTGACGGAAAAACTTCCGCACCTTCCAGCGCCAGATCGGTCTGACGGCTGACCACAATGTTCAACCGGCCCGGCAACGGTCGCCCCAGGGAATCCCAGGTCTTGCGCCCCATGATGATCGGCTTGCCCAAGGTGGTGGCCTTGAAATATTTGAAATCCCCCGGCAAATGCCAGGGCATGCTGTTGTCGACGCCGATCACACGGTTTTCACCGAGGGCTGCGATCAGGCTTAAAGGGAGAGTTTTTTTCATGGCGACGAGAATACCAGAGCCGCGCGCGGCATACCCCAACCGGCGTTCCAGCGGTTATGCTCCAGACTCACTGGCTCAACAGGACGGCGCGTGACAGCTCTGACCCCCCTGCAAACACTCTGGCTGACCGAGACCGTGCGCCTGCGCGAGGAACACGCGGGCGCCCTGGAAGACCAGGAAGCCAATCGCCTGGCCCGCAGCGCCGGCGGCGATTTGCCCACGCGCATTCAAAACCGCGCGCTGTGGCTGGCCGAACGCGATGGCCTGACCGCCGCCCTGACCCGCTGGCTGCAAGGTGCGCGCCTGGCGCTGATCCTGCTGGCGGCAGTCGCCATTATCAGCGGCGCCGGCCTGGCGTTTGCCGCGCTGGGCAACGGGTTGGCGCCGGTCAATGTGTTCTGGGCCCTGGGCAGCCTGCTGGGTTTGAACCTGATCCTGTTGTTGAGCTGGGCCCTGGGCCTGCTGTTTGCCGGCGAACACGGCGCCAGTCTTGGCCGCCTGTGGTTATGGCTCAGCGAAAAACTCGCCCGCGACGCCAAGGCCGCGCAACTGGCGCCCGCCCTGCTGCTGTTGCTGCAACGGCGCAAGCTCAATCGCTGGGCCGTCGGTGTGCTGGTCAACAGCCTGTGGCTGCTGGCCCTGCTCAGCGCCCTGGTGATCCTGCTGACGCTGTTGGCCACCCGGCGCTACGGCTTTGTGTGGGAAACCACCATCCTGCGGGCGGACACCTTTGTCGCCGTGACCCAAACCCTCGGCGCCCTGCCCGCCTTGCTCGGCTTCAATGTGCCCACTGTCGAGATGATCCGCGCCAGCGGCGATGCCGCCCTGAATATCGAAAGCGCCCGCCAGGCCTGGGCCGCCTGGCTGGTGGGCGTGCTGCTGGTGTACGGCATCCTGCCGCGGCTGATCCTTGCGTTGCTGTGCCTGTGGCGTTGGAAACGTGGGCGCGCCGCCTTGAGCCTCGACCTTAACCTGCCCGGCTACAGCCAACTGCGTGAACGGCTGATGCCCAGCAGCGAACGGCTTGGGGTCAATGATGCGGCGCCCGAACAGTTGCACCACGTAACCGGCGGCGTCAGTGAACTGGAAAGCGACGGCGCCCTGCTGGTGGCCATCGAGCTGGACGACCAGCGCCCATGGCCGCCGAAGCTCCCGGCCAGCGTCAAGGACGCCGGCATCCTCGACAGCCGTGAATCCCGCAACAAGCTGCTGGAGCAACTCACCCGCTTCCCGCCCGCGCGCCTGGCCATCGCCTGCGACCCACGCCGCTCGCCGGATCGCGGCAGCCTTGCGCTGATTGCCGAACTGGCCCGCAGCGCCACCGCCACTCGGGTCTGGCTGCTGCAAGCGCCCGCCGGCCAAGCCCTGGATGCTGAGCGCCTGGGTGATTGGCACACGGCCTTGCAACAACTGGAGATACCGTTCGCCGATTGCGCGCCGCTCACCTGGCTGGAGACCGGTCATGACTAAGCCCCTGAAACTTGCGGTGGTCGGCCACACCAACGTCGGCAAGACCTCGTTGCTGCGCACGCTCACGCGAGACGTCGGCTTTGGTGAAGTCTCCCATCGTCCCAGCACCACCCGGCATGTCGAAGGTGCGCGCTTGTCGATGGACGGCGAAGCCTTGCTGGAGCTGTACGACACGCCGGGCCTGGAAGATGCCATCGCCCTGCTCGATTACCTCGAACGCCTGGACCGCCCCGGCGAACGCCTCGACGGCCCGGCACGGCTGGCGCGTTTTCTGGAAGGCAGCGAGGCCCGGCAACGCTTCGAACAGGAAGCCAAGGTGCTGCGCCAACTGCTCGCCTCGGATGCGGGCTTGTATGTGATTGATGCAAGGGAGCCGGTGCTGGCCAAGTACCGCGATGAGCTGCAAGTGCTGGCCAGCTGTGGCAAGCCGTTGCTGCCGGTGCTCAATTTTGTCAGCAGCGCCGACCACCGCGAGCCGGACTGGCGCGAAGCCCTCGCCCGCCTCGGCCTGCACGCGCTGGTGCGTTTCGACAGCGTCGCGCCGCCGGAAGACGGCGAGCGCCGGCTCTATGAAAGCCTCGCCCTGCTGCTGGAAAACTCCCGTGGGCAACTGGAACGGCTGATCCTTGATCAGGAAGCCCAGCGTCAGGCCCGCCAGCAAAGTGCGGCGCGGCTGATCGCCGAACTGCTGATCGACTGCGCCGCCTGCCGCCGCAGCGTGGTCAGCGAAGCCGTGGTAGAACAGCAAGCCATCAGCGAACTGCGCAAAGCCGTGCGCCAGCGCGAACAGCGTTGCGTGGAAGCCTTGCTCAAGCTGTTCGGCTTCCGCCCGCAGGACGCCGCCGCCAGCGATTTACCGCTGCTGGACGGGCGCTGGGGCGATGACCTGTTCAACCCCGAGACCCTCAAGCAACTGGGCGTGCGGGTCGGTGGCGGTATCGCAGCCGGCGCGGCGGCCGGCGCAGGTGTGGATCTACTCGTAGGCGGCCTGACCCTCGGCGCCGCCGCCCTCGCCGGAGCCATCGCGGGAGGCGCGCTGCAAACTGCCCGCAGTTATGGCAGCCGCCTGCTGGGCAAGATCAAGGGCCAGCGCGAGCTGACCGTCGACGACAGCGTGCTGCGCCTGTTGGCCCTGCGCCAGCGGCAACTGCTCAAGGCCCTGAACCTGCGGGGCCATGCGGCGATCCACAGCATCAAGGTCGACACGCCACAGGACAAGACCTGGCGCGAAGGCAAATTGCCCGAAGCCCTGAACAAGGCCCGGGCTCATCCGCAATGGTCGTCCCTCAACCCGCACCCCAAATTGAGCCAGGCCGAACGCCAGGAACAGATCGAAGCCCTGGCCCAGCGCCTGGACGAGACCTAAGCCGCCAACAACTGCCGGGCCTTGGATTTCAACACTTCAAGGTCCAGCACCGGCACGTGCATTTCCTTGGCTTGTTCATCCCAGTGACGCATGCGCAGGCTGACGGCGCACAACGGGTCCTGCTCAAACTCCCGGGCTTCCTCGGCGGTCATCACGCCGCCCTGGTAACCCAGGGTGCGGCGGCTGGCCTCGCTCAACCGCGCATAGTAGTCCGGCTGGCTGAAGGTCAGGTAACGCTTGGCCTGCACGTGGTATTCGACCAGTTTTGCCAGGCGCTCGCTGAAGCCCGCCCGGCGCAGATAATCGGCGCCCAGCCGTTCATGGCTGACCACGCCATAACCGCCCATGTTCTCGCCACCTTGGCCGCAGATATGCCCGATATCGTGGAAGAACGCCGCCAGTACCACTTCATCATCGAAGCCTTCAGCCATGGCCAACTGCGCGGCCTGGGACATGTGTTCGATCTGCGAGACCGGCTCGCCAATGTAATCGGCGGTGCCGTGTTGTTCGTACAGGCCAAAGACCTCGGCGATTGTCTGCTCTGCTTTCATCACGCACTCCCCCACAGCTCAGTGATATTGCGCTCGGCCATCGCCGGCCCGACGCTCATGCCCACGCCGGTGTGCATCAACGCCGCGCTCACCCCCGGCGCCGCCCGCGTGAACGAAAACGGCCCCGGCCCACGGGAACCATAGACGCCCTGCCAGCGCTCCACGACCTGGATCTTGCAGCCCAGGGTATGTTCGGCCAGTTCGATCATCCAGTTGTCCACCTGTTCGGCGTTGAACGGTGAAGGATCGCTGCCGTAATGGTGAGAATCCCCGATGATCAGTTCGCCATAGGGTGTCGGGCTGATCAGCAGGTGAATACCGTTTTCATGCAGGTGCGGTACATCCCGCAGAATTTCGGCCTGTACCGGCGCGGCTTCCGGCAAGTCGGCGAAGGCGCCGTAGTGCACGCAGCTGAGGCCGGTCAGCAGCGCGTGTTGCAGGTTCAACTCCACCACTGGCCGGGCGCGCAGCATTTGCAGGCGGCAGATTTGCGGGTTGAGTTCGGCAATCTGCTCGGCCAGCAGCGTCTGGTAGTCGTGACCGGAGCAGACAATGATCTGCTCGCCGCGAAAGGAGCCGGCAGTGGTGTGCACCTGGCCGGGTTCGATGTCGCGCACCAGGGTGGAGAAATGAAACTCCACGCTCAGTTCGCGGCTCAGGTAGTTGATCAGCGCCGGGATAGCCTCGCGCGAATACAGTTGTTGATCATCCAGGCCGTGAAGCGCAGCGCGGTGATGGGCGAACTGGCCACCGTACAGCTCGTGCAGGGCGGCGCCTTGCAGCAACTTGACGCGATAACCGTGTTCTTGCGCGCGACCGGCGCAGAAGGCTTCAAGCAAGTGCTCTTCGGCTTCGGTGCGGGCGAACAAATAAGAGCCGTTGCGCTTGAGCTGGATGCCGGCGAGTTGCGCCCACTGACCCCAGATCTCGCGGCTTTCCCGCGCCAGGTCGAGCATTGGCCCGGGCGGCTGGCCGGTGACCAGTGCCTGGCCAAAGTTGCGCACGGAAGCACCCAGCGGTGTGGCGCTACGCTCGAAGACCTTGACCTTGAGGCCGCGTTTGGCGGCCGCATAAGCGTGGGACAGGCCGAGGATGCCGGCGCCGATGATCAGCAGTTGTGTCATGAAGACCTCTCGTTCCCACGCTCCGCGTGGGAATGCATCCTGTGACGCTCCGCGTCACGACTACAAAAGCGGACGCAGAGCGTCCAGAGCCGCGTTCCCACGCAGAGCGTGGGAACGATCGGTGGTTATTGTTTTTCCGACTTGCCGTCATAGCGCTTGCGCCATTCGGTCAGGATGCTGTCGCGGTTTTTCGACGCCCAGGCAAAGTCATTCTTGATCAACCGCTGCTCGTAGTCCGCCGGCAACTCGGTCTGCGGCTTGGCGATGCCCGGCTGGGCCAGTACCGCGAAGTTTTCCTTGTACAGCTCCATCGCCGCGGGGCTGGCGGAGAAGTCGGCGAGTTTCTGTGCCGCGTCTGCGTGGGCAGTGCCCTTGATCACGGCAGTGGCTTCGATATCCCAGCCCAGGCCTTCTTTCGGCAGGATGATGTCCAGCGGTGCGCCCTGGCGCTTCAGCTGAACGGCCGGGTATTCGAAGGAAATGCCGATCGGGAATTCACCCGAGGCCGCCAGCTTGCAGGGCTTGGAACCGGAGTGAACGTACTGGCCGATGTTCTGGTGCAGGTCGTCCATGTACTGCCAGCCCTGCTTCTCGCCGAAGGTCTGCAACCAGGCGCTCACATCCAGGAAACCGGTGCCGGACGAGGCCGGGTTGGGCATCACGATCTTGCCCTTGTACTCAGGCTTGGTCAGGTCCTGCCAGCTCACCGGCTTGCTCAGGCCCTGCTTTTCGGCTTCGACGGTGTTGAAGCAAATGGTCGCAGCCCACACGTCCATGCCGACCCAGGCCGGCGGGTTGGCGGCATCGCGGTAGTTCGCACCGATCTTGCTCAAATCTGCCGGTGCGTAGTTTTGCAGCATGCCCTGCTGATCGAGAATCGCCAGGCTGGAAGCCGCCAGGCCCCAGACCACATCAGCCTGCGGGCGGGCTTTTTCGGCAAGCAGCTTGGCGGTGATGATGCCGGTGGAATCGCGCACCCATTTGATCTCGATGTCCGGGTTAACCTTTTCAAAGGCCTGTTTGTAGGTCTTCAATTGCTCGGCTTCGAGGGCCGTGTACACGGTCAACTCGGTCTTGGCGGCAAAGGCATTCAGGCTGAACGCAGTGAGCACAGCAGCGGCTAACGCCAGGGGCTTGAACATGGTGCAGTTCCTTTATGGGTGAATTATTGGCCGGGCGCGGTTTGGCGCCAGGCCTGGGAGCGGCGCAACAAGCCGCGTGAGGCCCACGCCAGCAGCAAGGACACGCCCGCCGAGGTGAACAGGATCAGGGTCGACATGGCCGCCGCGCCGCCGACGTTGCCGGCGTCGTCCATGTTCAGCACGGCGACTGCCGCGAGGATCGTGTCGGGGCTGTAGAGGAAGATCGCGGCGGAGACGGTGGTCATCGCCGAGACGAACAGGTAGCGCACGATGTCCAGCAGCGCCGGCAGGCAGATCGGCACGGTGACCCGCAGGTAATGCCGGTACAGCGGCGCCTTCAGCGACAGCGCGGCGGCTTCGAATTCCGCGTCCAGTTGGCGCAGGGCCGTGGTGGCGGTCATTTGGGCGGTGGTCAAATAGTGAGCAATGGTGCACACCACCAGCAACGTCATGGTGCCGTAGAGCACATGCAGCGGGTTGCCGTTGAGGTTGAAAAAGAACACGTAGCCCAAGCCGAGCACCAACCCCGGCACCGCCATCGGCACGAAGCTGAGCATGCGCAGCGCCAGGTTCAGGCCCTTCTGGCCCCTGGTTTTTTCCATCAGGTAGGCGCCGGTGAAGATCAGCACGCTGCCGATCAACGCGGTGCACAGGGCCATGGTGATGCTGTTGCGGTAGGCCAGCCAGCCGCCGCCGGCCGTGTCTTCGAACTGGTAGTGGGCCAGGGACAGCGACAGGTTGTAGGGCCAGAATTTCACCAGGGATGAGTAGACCGCCATGCCGAACACCAGCAGCAGGATCGCGCAGATCAGCAGGACGATGGCCAGGTAGCAGCCATCCCGCAGTTCCGACGGCGCCGGCTGGAACACCTGGGCGCGGCCGCTCATGGAGTCGCCATGGCGGCGGCGCAACCAGGCGTCGACACCGAAGCTGAACAGCGCCGGCAGCAGCAGGACCATGCCGATCAAGGCACCGCGGCCGAATTGCTGCTGGCCGACCACAGCTTTGTAGGCTTCCAGCGCCAGTACTTGATAGTCGCCACCGACTACCACGGGCACGCCAAAGTCGGTGATGGTCAGGGTGAACACCAGGCAAAACGCGGCAAACACGGCCTGGCGCGTCGCCGGCCAGGTGATGCTGCGAAACGCCCGGGCGGGACTCGCGCCCATGCTCGATGCGGCATCGAACAAACGTGCATCCGCCAGGGAAAGCGCCGACAACAGGATCATCAAGGCATGGGGAAAGGTGTAGATCACTTCGCCGAGGACGATGCCCCAGAAGCCATAGATGTTGTCCGACAGCAGCCCGCGCAACATGCCCTGGTTGCCGAACAGGTAGACCAGCGCAATCCCGGGCAACATCGACGGCGCCATCAACGGCAGCAGCGACATGCCGCGCCAGATCGCCTTGCCCGGAATAAGCGTGCGTTGCAAAGCGTAGGCAAACAGATAAGCCAGTGGTACGACGATGGCGGCAACGCTGCCGGAAACCTTCAGGCTGTTACCGAGCAGCCAGTGGAAGTTATCGCTGGTGACCAACTCCCGCGCCGCCACCAGGCCACCGCCCTGCCCGGCTTCACTGCTGAAGCCGCGCCAGAAGATCGCCAGCAGCGGCATCAGCACCGCGACGCCCAGCAGGCACAGCCAGAGCAGCTTGCCGCCGACTACAAAAATACGGTCGCCGAGTTCGGCACGGGAAACCTGACGAGCCACGTTATCGGGTATCGGCAGAGTCATATCGCGGGCCATCTCAGGCAAACACCTGCAGGCTGCGCGGGGGCAGCGCGACCCAGATGTCCTGGGCGCCAAGGCGCGGCATGGCTTCCGGGGCCAATTCGGCCAGCAGCGGATGGCCGGGCAGTTGGTCCAGCTCGAAGCTCATGCGGCAGCGGTTGCCGAGGAAAGTGATCTCGCGGACCTTGGCCGGGAACAGGTTTTCTTCATGCACTGGCGGGTTGACGCTGATGGCTTCCGGGCGGCAGAACAGACGGCCCGATTTCGCGACGCCTGCGTTGTCCGCCAGGCGCATATTCATGCCGCCAACCTGAGCGTGGCTGGCGCTGTTGCGACTGAACGGCAGCCAGTTGCCCTGGCCGACAAACTCGGCCACGAACGGTGTGGCCGGGCGGTCGTAGATTTCCTGGGGCGTGGCGTACTGCTCGACCTTGCCGTTGTTCATCACAGCGATGCGGTCGGCCATCAGCATGGCCTCGTCCTGGTTGTGGGTGACCATCAGGGTGGTGATGCCCAGGCGGCGCTGCAGTTGGCGCAGCTCGGTGCACAGATGCTCGCGCACCCGGGCGTCGAGGGCCGACATGGGTTCGTCCAGCAGCAGCAAGGACGGCGCCGGCGCCAGGGCGCGAGCCAGTGCCACACGCTGTTGTTGGCCGCCGGAAAGTTGGCCGGGGTATTTCTTTTCGCTGCCCACCAGGCCTACGAGTTCCAGCATCTGCCCGACGCGCTTGCGCACTTCATCGCGGCCACTGCCGGTGAGGCCGTAGCCGATGTTCGCTTCGACGGTGAGATTGGGAAACAGCGCGTAGGACTGGAACAGAATGCCGTAGTCCCGAGCCTGGGGTGCCAGTAGGGAAACATCGCGGTCGCCGAGGTACAACTCGCCGCTGTCCTGGCGCTCCAGGCCGGCGATGCAGCGTAGCAAGGTGGTCTTGCCGCAGCCCGACGGGCCCAGCAGGCACACCAGTTCGCCAGCGGCGACGTCCAGGGACACGTTATCCAGCGCGGTGAAGGCGCCGAAGCGTTTCTGTACACCGCGCACCTTCATTGGCGCGCCGGGATTAGTCATGGCTGTGTTCATGGAGGCACCTCATCAAACTGATGAAGGTCATCCTAGGCAGGCAATGCGTCCCTCTTGTGGCAGAAAGGCAAAACGTGGCGATAGTGGTATTGGTGGATTTGGGTTGTGCCAACAGATTGTTCCTACGCTCTGCGTGGGAATACATCCTGTGACGCTCCGCGTCACGACCTTAAGAGCGGACGCGGAGCGTCCAGGCCAGCATTCCCACGCAGAGCGTGGGAACGATCAGAGAGGGGACATTTCCTGCGCCAACCCCAGGAAAGCCGCCGGCAACCGCGCGCCCTTTCGCTCTTTGAGGCAGTACAAATACTCGGGAATCTGCGGTGCATTTTCGATGGTCAGCACGCGCAATTGCGGGTCGTGGGGCACTTCCTGGCGGGCAATGATGCTGATGCCGATATTGCGCAGCACTGCCTCACGGATCGATTCCCGGCTGCCGATCTCCAGCAGCGGCCCGTAACTCACACCGGCGCCCTGCAACATCTCTTCGGTCAATCGACGGGTGGTCGACCCCGGCTCGCGCATCAGCAAGGTATGCCCGGCCAGCGCGGTCAGCGGTACATGTTCAAGTACCGCCAGCGGATGATTGCGATGCACCGCCAGCACCAGCGGGTCCATGCCCAGTACCCGGCGGATCAGGCGCGGGTCTTCAAGCAATTGGGACGAGGCGGCGACGTCGACGCGGTAGTCATCCAGCGCTTCCAGCACCTGCTGGGAGTTGCCGATCTCCACCGAAACCTCGACCTGCGGCAGCCGCTCGCGGAAGGTCTTGACCAGGTCGAGGATGTAATAAGGTGCCGTCGCGGCAATCCTCAAGGCTCCTTGTACCTGGCCACTGTTGCGCAGGAAAAACTCGATGTCCGCTTCCTGCTGCAACAGCGCCTTGACCATCGGCAACAGCCGCGCGCCTTCGTCGCTGACGGTCAGGCGGCGCCCGCCACGGTAGAACAACTCCACCGAGTACTGGCTTTCCAGGTGACGAATCTGGGTGGTCACCGTGGGCTGGCTGAGCCCGAGCTTTTTCGCCGCCTGGGTAATGCTGCCCAGGCGGGCGACCATGTAAAACGCCTTCAGCTCGGCACTCAGCACACCACCCTCTCATCGACTATTTGCGCAGCAGGCGCAGACCATTGAATACCACCAGCAGGCTCACGCCCATGTCGGCGAACACCGCCATCCACATGGTGGCCATCCCAAGGAAGGTCACCGCGAGGAAGATCGCCTTGATCACTAGGGCCAGGGCGATGTTCTGCTTGAGGATACTCGACGTTTGCCGCGACAGCCGAATGAATGCCGGAATCTTGCGCAGGTCGTCGTCCATCAGGGCCACGTCGGCGGTCTCGATGGCGGTATCGGTACCGGCCGCAGCCATGGCAAACCCGATCTCGGAACGGGCCAGCGCCGGGGCGTCGTTGATGCCGTCGCCGACCATGCCGACCCGGTGGCCCTTGGCGTAGAGCGCTTCGATGGCTTGCAGTTTGTCGGTGGGCAACAAGTCGCCCTGGGCCTGGTCGATACCCACCTGATCGGCGATCGCCTTGGCCGTGTGGGTGTTGTCGCCGGTCAGCATCAGGGTCTTGATGCCCAGATCATGCAACTGCTGGATGGCTTCGCGGCTGGTGTCCTTCACGGTGTCGGCCACGGCGAACAGCGCCAGCGGGCCGGACTTGTCCAGCAGCAGGACCACGGACTTGCCTTGTTTTTCCAGGGCGAAGAGCTTCTTCTCCAGGGCCGGCGAGCACAGGTTCAGCTCTTCCACCAGACGGTGGTTGCCCAGGTAATAGACCTCTCCATTGATCTCGCCCTTCACACCGCGCCCGGTCAGGGCCTCGAAGTTATCCACAGTGTGCACGGTGAGGTTTTTGTCCACAGCCGCGTTCGCGATGGCCAGGGACACCGGGTGATCGGAGCGCCCGGCCAGGCTCGCGGCCAGGGCCGGTGCGCTGTCTTCCATGTTCGGGAACAGCGCCAGGTAATCGGTTTGCACCGGTTTGCCGTGGGTGATGGTGCCGGTCTTGTCGAGGGCCAGGTAGTCGAGTTTGTAGCCACCCTCCAGGTACACACCGCCCTTGATCAGGATGCCTTTGCGCGCCGCGGCGGCCAGGCCGCTGACGATGGTCACCGGGGTGGAAATCACCAGCGCACACGGGCAGGCGACGACCAGCAATACCAGCGCACGGTAGATCCAATCAAACCACACGCCTGCCATGAACAGCGGCGGAATCAGCGCCACGCCCAAGGCAAAGATAAACACCGCCGGGGTGTAGACCTTGGCGAAGGTGTCGACAAAACGCTGGGTAGGCGCACGGGCGCCCTGGGCCTGTTCCACGGCGTGGATGATCCGCGCCAGAGTCGAGTTATTGGCGGCGGCGGTGACTTTGTATTCCAGGGAACCGGCCTGGTTGATGGTGCCGGCGAAAACTTTGTCGCCCACGGTCTTTTCAATCGGCAGGCTTTCACCGGTAATCGGCGCCTGGTCGATGGTGGACTGGCCGGAGGTGACTTCACCGTCGAGACCAATACGCTCGCCGGGACGAACCCGCACGATGGCACCCAGTTCGATGATTTTGACATCCTGTTCAACCCAACTGCCGTCGGCCTGACGAACCGTGGCCTGTTCCGGGGTCATCTGCATCAAGCCACTGATGGCATTGCGCGCGCGGTCCAGGGACTTGGCTTCGATCAGTTCGGCCACGGTAAACAGGAACATCACCATCGCGGCTTCCGGCCACTGGCCGATCAGGATCGCGCCGGTCACGGCGATGCTCATCAGGGCGTTGATGTTCAGGTTGAGGTTTTTCAGGGCGATCCAGCCCTTTTTGTAGGTGGTGAGGCCGCCGCTGAAGATCGAGATCAGCGCGACCAGGGCAATCACCCACGTCGGGGCTGCGTTGGTGAAGTGCAGCACTTCAGCACCCAGCGCGCCCACGCCGGACACAGCCAGCGGCCACCAGTGCTTCTTCGCCGGCGGCTCAGCCGGGGCGACGCCTTCTTCGATGGGGTCCGCCTGCATGCCCAGGGACTTGATGGCGTCGATGATCGGCGCGGTCGTCGGCAGGTCGTGAGTGACGCCGAGAATGCGGTTGATCAGGTTGAATTCCAGCTGCTGCACACCCGCAAGCTTGCCCAGTTTGTTCTGGATCAGCGTCTGCTCGGTGGGGCAGTCCATGGCTTCGATGCGGAAGGTGCTCAGCCGCGAGCCCGCTGTCGGGGCTTCGGTCAGCTTCACCAGCGCCGGCGCGGCCTTGCTGGAACAGCAGGAATCGCCATGGCTGCCATGGTCGTGCTTCTGCACAGGTTTGAGCTTGGGGCCGTGATCGTGCGCGTGGTCATGATCATGGTCGTGCTTGTGCGGGGTGTGGATGGAATCGCTCATTCTGTCGCGTCCGTAAAGGTGCCTGTTGCCAAGTAAAGACCCTGTAGCCACTATAGGGTCAAGCATCCTTTTGGAGATTGCTGCGATGAAGATCGGCGAATTGGCAAAATTGACGGATTGCCAGGTGGAAACCATCCGTTATTACGAGAAAGAAGGCCTGCTGCCGCCGCCTGCGCGCAGTGACGGTAATTACCGGCTGTACACCCAGGCGCACACCGAACGGCTGGTGTTTATCCGCAACTGCCGCAGCCTGGACATGACCCTTGAGGAAATTCGCAGCCTGCTGGGCCTGCGTGACAGTCCTCAGGACCAGTGCGAAAGCGTGAATGCATTGATTGACGAGCATATCCACCACGTCAAGGCGCGGATCGACGGGCTGCTGGCGTTGCAGGAACAGTTGCTCGACCTGCGCCAACGCTGCGGCGGCGGGCCGGATCTGGATCAGTGCGGGATTTTGCAGCGGCTGGAAGTCAGCGGGAGTGTCGCGGCCAGCGAGGCTGAGCCATCACATGTGGGCAGAAGCCACGGGCATTGAATGTGTACACAAAAAAATGTGGGAGCGGGCTTGCTCGCGAAAGCGGTGTGTCAGCCACTGAATGTGTTTCTGATACACCGTATTCGCGAGCAAGCCCGCTCCCACATTTGGACCGAGATCGCTTTTAGATCGCTACATCGGCCTTGATGCTCGGATCAGCGTCATAGCCCACGATTTCAAAATCTTCGAATTTGTAATCGTAGATCGACGCGGGTTTGCGCTTGATCACCAGTTCCGGCAGCTTCTTCGGCGTGCGCGCCAGCTGGGTCTGGATCTGTTCCATATGGTTGCTGTAGGCATGGGTGTCGCCCGTTGTGACGATGATCTCGTGAGGGATCAGGTCGCACTGCTGGGCCAGCATATGGGTGAGCAACGCCAGGGCAGCGGTGTTGTACGGCAGGCCGAGGAATACATCTGAGCTGCGGATGTACAACTGCATCGACAGATGACCGTCATGCACAAAAGCCTGGTACAGCAGGTGGCAAGGTGGCAGCGCTTGCTTGCCGTCCCGGGCGTTCTGCTGCGGGCTTTTGGTCTCGTCCGGCAGGTACTCGACGTTCCAGCCGTGAAACAGGATGCGGCGGCTGTTGGGGTTGGTCTTCAGCGTCTCGACCATGTAGTCGATCTGGTTGATCTTGCCGCCGTCCTTGGTGGGCCAGGCGGTCCACTGCTCGCCGTACACCGGGCCCAGGTCGCCGTCTTCGGTGGCCCATTCGTCCCAGATACGCACGCCATTTTCGTTCAGCCACTTGATGTTGGTGTTGCCACTCAACATCCAGATCAATTCATTGGCGATGCTTTTGAAGTGAAGCTTCTTGGTGGTCAGCAGCGGGAAGCCGTCGGCCAAGCTATGCCGAAACTGACGGGCAAACACGGCCTTGGTGCCGGTGCCGGTGCGGTCGCCCTTGGTCAGGCCATTGGTCACGACATCGTTCAGTAGTTCGAGATATTGCTTCATGTGTATACCTGTATCGTTGAAGCCGGGACCCTCGGGCCCCGGCGTTCGAATTTAAAGCGCGGTGTTCTTGATGCCTTGCGGGCGATTGTAAGCCCACCACAGCAGGCCCAGGCCGGCGATGATCATCGGCAGGCTGAGAATCTGACCCATGGTCACCCAGCCCCACGCCAGGTAGCCCAGCTGCGCATCCGGCACCCGTACGAACTCGACGATAAAGCGGAAGATCCCGTAGAACAACGCGAACATCCCCGAAACGGCCATGGTTGGGCGTGGCTTGCGCGAGAAGATGTAGAGGATCAGGAACAGCGCCACGCCTTCCAGGGCGAACTGGTACAGCTGCGAGGGGTGGCGCGGCAATTGCGCCGGGTCGCTGAACGGCGGGAACACCATGGCCCACGGCACGTCAGTCGGCTTGCCCCACAGCTCGGCGTTGATGAAGTTACCGATGCGCCCGGCACCCAGGCCAATCGGCACGAACGGCGCGACGAAGTCCATCAGCTGGAAGAACGACTTACCGTTACGCCGGCCAAACCACCAGGCGGCGATCATCACCCCCACAAACCCGCCGTGGAACGCCATGCCGCCCTTCCACACCTCGAAGATCAGCGTCGGGTTGGCGATGTAGGCTGGCAGGTCGTAGAACAGCACATACCCCAGGCGTCCGCCGACGATGACCCCCATCGACATCCAGAACACCATGTCGGAGAGCTTCTCCTTGGTCCAGGTCGGGTCGAAACGGTTCAGGCGCCGGGAAGCCAGCAGCCAGGCACCGCCGATGCCGATCAGGTACATCAACCCGTACCAATGGATTTGCAGCGGACCGATGGCCACGGCCACCGGGTTGATCTGCGGGTAAGGCAGCATTGCGACTCCTCGTTAAATCAATAGTCATGGCGCATCGGACCATGCCGGTGCGCGATTAAGCCTGCGTTACAGCAAAAAATTCAGCCCTACGCAAAACAGCAGCCCGGCGAACAGCCGCTTGAGCAAGCGCGGCGACAACCGGTGCGCCAGGCGCGCGCCGAAACGGGCCGCCACCATGCTGGTCAGGGCGATGCCCAGCAGCGCCGGCAAGTACACAAAGCCGAGACTATGATCGGGCAGCAGCGGATCATGCCAGCCCAGAATCATGAAACTTAACGCACTGGCCAGGGCGATCGGCAAGCCGCAGGCCGACGAAGTGGCCACTGCCTGCTGCATCGGCACGCTGCGCCAGGTCAGGAACGGCACGGTCAACGAACCGCCGCCGGTGCCGAAAATCGCCGACGACCAGCCGATCACGCCGCCCGCCAGGGTCAGGCCGAGCTTGCCCGGCACCTGGCGGCTGGCCTTGGGCTTGAGCTCCAGGGTCATCTGCACGGCGATCACCAGGGCGAACACACCGATGATCTTCTGTAGATGCGGCCCGGAGATCGCCTCGGCGGTCAGCGCGCCAACGCCCGCGCCCAGCAGGATACCCACGGCCATCCATACGAAGATCGGCCAGCGCACGGCGCCGCGCCGATGATGCTCACGCACCGCATTCACCGACGTGAAGATAATAGACGCCAGGGACGTGCCGACAGCGAGGTGGGTCAGCACCGCGGGATCGAAGCCCTGCAAGGTGAAGCTGAACACCAGCACCGGCACAATAATGATGCCGCCGCCCACGCCGAACAGCCCGGCGAGCATGCCCGCGCAGGATCCCAGCAGCAAATACAGCAGAAATTCCATGGGAGCCCCCGAAAACAGACCGGCATGTTAACGGATGCAAAGCACAGGGTTCTATGGGTAGAGTGGGCAAAACACAAAGGGATCGCCTTATGTGCCTGATTGTTTTCGCCTGGCGGCCGGGCCACGCCCAGCCGCTGATCGTCGCGGCCAACCGTGATGAATTTTATGCCCGGCCCAGTTTGCCGTTGGCCCAGTGGCTGGATGCGCCCCATGTTTACGCGGGCAGGGACCAGGAAGCGGGCGGGACCTGGCTGGGAGTTGGCGCAGACGGGCGCTTTGCGGCGCTGACCAATATCCGTGACCCGCACCAGCCGCCGGCGCGCAAGTCGCGGGGTGAGTTGGTGGCGCGCTTTCTCAGCGGTTCGCTGTCGATTGACGACTATTTGGCCGACGTTAATGGCAGATCGATTGAATATGCGGGGTTTAACCTGCTGGTCGGGACGCGGGACGAGCTTTGGCATTACAACGCCAAGGAATCTGCGCCGACACCATTGGTGGCGGGGGTTTATGGGTTATCCAATGCAGGGCTGGATACGCCGTGGCCGAAGTTGTTGAAGGCCAAGG
This sequence comes from Pseudomonas sp. E6002, assembly GCF_013385565.1. Classification (NCBI taxonomy): domain Bacteria; kingdom Pseudomonadati; phylum Pseudomonadota; class Gammaproteobacteria; order Pseudomonadales; family Pseudomonadaceae; genus Pseudomonas; species Pseudomonas sp. E6002. The sequence continues at coordinate 295,397 of NZ_JACAPT010000009.1, forward strand.
CGGCGCTGACAGAAGTGCTGGACGATCCGCAGCCTGAAGCCTTGCTGGGGATTTTGAGCGACCCGCAGACCGCGCCGTTTGCTGACTTGCCGGACACCGGCGTGGGCTTGGCGACGGAGAGTTTGCTGTCGAGTGTGTTTATTGCCAGTCCCAGTTACGGGACGCGGGCGAGTACGGCGTTGATTGTGAATGCCGACGGTACGCGGCATATCGTGGAGCGCAGTTTTGGGCCGTATGGTGGGCAGTTGGGTGAAGTTGAACTCAAAATCTGAACCTCACGCAAATCAAATGTGGGAGCGGG
>NZ_JACAPT010000009.1:295754-407867 GCF_013385565.1 Pseudomonas sp. E6002
GGCTCTGAAATCCGGTTAGAGGCTCTTTGCAGACGCCGGGTTGATCATCCGCGCCAACCCAAGGTTCTTCAGCGCCAATTGCAGCGAGCTGTGGATAACTTGCGGGTTGTCGATAGTCATCAACTCCGCCAGCAGCTCCTTGGCCCGGCTCAGGTTGATCTGGCGCAGCATCCATTTCACCTTCGGCAAGTTGGTGGCGTTCATCGACAGGCTGTCAAAGCCCATCGCCATCAACAGCACAGCCGCCGCCGGGTCACCGGCCATCTCGCCGCAGATACTCACCTGCTTGCCTTCGGCATGGGCATCGCGCACCACGTTCTGCAAGGCTTGCAGCACCGCCGGGTGCAGGTAGTCGTAGAGGTCGGCCACCCGCGGGTTGTTGCGGTCCACGGCCAGCAGGTACTGGGTCAGGTCGTTGGAGCCCACCGACAGGAAGTCCACCTGCCGCGCCAGCTCCTTGGCCTGGTACACCGCCGCCGGAATCTCGATCATCACGCCAATCGGCGGCATCGGCACGTCGGCGCCTTCGTCGCGCACTTCGCCCCAGGCACGGTGGATCAGGTGCAGGGCTTCTTCCAGCTCGTGGGTGCCGGAGATCATCGGGAGCAGGATGCGCAGGTTGTTCAGGCCTTCGCTGGCCTTGAGCATCGCGCGGGTCTGGACGAGGAAGATTTCAGGATGGTCGAGGGTAACGCGAATACCGCGCCAACCAAGGAAGGGGTTGTCTTCCTTGATGGGGAAATACGACAGTGACTTGTCGCCGCCAATGTCCAGGCTGCGCATGGTCACCGGTAACGGATGGAAGGCGGACAATTGCTCGCGATAAATCGCCAGCTGCTCCTTCTCACTCGGAAAACGCTGGTTGATCATGAACGGCACTTCGGTGCGGTACAGGCCCACCCCTTCGGCGCCGCGCTGTTGTGCACGTGCCACGTCCGCCAGCAGGCCGGTGTTGACCAGCAGCGGTACGCGGTGGCCGTCGAGGGTCACGCACGGCAGTTCCCGCAGGGCGTCGAGGCCCTGGGACAGCTGGCGTTCTTCTTCCACCACTTCGGCGTATTGCTTGCGCAGCACTTCGCTGGGGTTGGTGTAGACCTCGCCGTGGTAGCCGTCGACGATCATTTCGATGCCGTCGACCTTGGAATACGGCAGGTCCACCAGACCCATCACCGTCGGAATGCCCATGGCCCGAGCCAGGATCGCGACGTGGGAGTTGCCCGAACCCAGTACCGAGACCAGGCCCACCAGTTTGCCTTCCGGCACTTCGCCGAGCATGGTGGCGGTCAGTTCTTCACTGATCAGGATGGTGTTGTCGGGGTACACCAACGTGGTCGAGCGCTCTTCCTGCAGGTAGGCCAGCAGACGGCGACCGAGGTCCTTCACGTCCGAGGCGCGCTCGCGCAGGTAGGCGTCGTCCATCAATTCGAAACGGTTGACGTGATCGGTGACCACCTGGCGCAGCGCGCCCTGGGCCCACTGGCCGGTCTTGATCACGTCCTTGACTTCGCTGCCCAGGGACGCGTCGTCGAGCATCATCAGGTACACGTCGAACAACGCCCGCTCTTCAGGCCGCAGCTGGGTGGCCAGCTTGGTCGAGAGGGTGCGCATGTCATTGCGTACGCCTTCGAGGGCGGTCTTGAACAGGATGATTTCAGCGTCGATGTCGGTGACGGTCTTGTCCGGCACCACGTCCAGGTCGGCGGGCGGCAGCATGACCACGGCGGTACCGACAGCAGCACCCGGCGAACCCGGCACGCCGACGAACTTGGCTTCCTGGATGCCCTTGCCCTGGCGTCCCAGGCCGCGAATCGAACCGGTGGCCTCGGCATGGGCGATAACCCCGGCGAGCTGCGCGCTCATGGTCACAAGGAAGGCTTCTTCACCTTCGTCGAACTGGCGGCGTTCTTTCTGCTGGATGACCAACACGCCGACAACGCGGCGGTGGTGAATGATCGGCGCACCGAGGAACGAGGCGTAGCGCTCTTCACCGGTTTCGGCAAAGTAGCGATAACGCGGGTGATCGGCCGCGTTTTCGAGGTTCAGGGGTTCTTCACGCGTCCCCACCAGGCCCACCAGACCTTCATTGGGCGCCATGCTGACCTTGCCGATGGAGCGCTTGTTCAAGCCCTCGGTGGCCATCAGGACAAAACGGTTGGTCTCGGGGTCCAGCAGGTAAACCGAGCAGACCTGGCTGCCCATGGCTTCCTTGACGCGCAACACAATAATCCCCAACGCCGCCTTGAGATCCTTGGCGGAGTTAACTTCCTGGACGATCTTGCGCAGCGTATTGAGCATGGCTCGGGGTCGAACTCCGTCGTCAGTCGCGCGCTAAAAGGCGCGGGGCAAGCTCTTTAAGAGCGCGACGATAAACCTCGCGCTTGAATGTCACCACCTGGCCCAACGGATACCAATAACTGACCCAGCGCCAGCCATCGAACTCCGGTTTACCGGTCAAATCCATCCGCACCCGCTGCTCGTTGGAGATCAGGCGCAGGAGAAACCATTTCTGTTTCTGGCCGATGCACAGCGGTTGGCTGTGGGTACGCACCAGACGTTGCGGCAAACGATAGCGCAACCAGCCTCGGGTGCAGGCCAGAATTTGCACATCTTCACGTTCAAGGCCTACTTCTTCGTTCAACTCACGGTACAAGGCGTCTTCAGGGGTTTCGTCGGGGTTGATTCCGCCTTGAGGAAACTGCCAGGCATCTTGGTTGATACGGCGAGCCCATAGCACCTGTCCGGCATCATTCGTAAGAATAATCCCGACATTAGGACGGAAACCATCGGGGTCGATCACGGCAACAACCTCGCAAACGCATGTCACCGCATTGTTCCACAAAGATTGATACAGCGGCAACGAGGCTGCTTACCTTATGTGCACTCTTGTGAAAAGACCGTATTCTGGACGCCTTTTTACAGACTTTTCAGCGAGTAACTGCAATGCGCCTGGCTTTATTCGACTTGGACAACACGCTTTTGGGGGGTGACAGCGATCACGCCTGGGGCGATTACCTCTGTGAACGCGGGATTCTCGACGCCGTGGCCTACAAGGCCCGCAACGACGAGTTCTACCAGGACTACCTGGCCGGCAAGCTGGATAACGCCGAGTACCTGAACTTCTGCCTGGAAATCCTCGGCCGCACCGAGATGGCCCAGCTGGATGAATGGCATCGCGACTACATGCGCGACTGCATCGAGCCGATCATGCTGCCCAAGGCGGTTGAGTTGCTGGCCAAGCACCGGGCGGCGGGCGACAAGCTGGTGATCATCACCGCGACCAACCGTTTTGTGACCGCGCCGATTGCCGAGCGACTGGGGGTTGAAACCCTGATTGCGACGGAATGCGAGATGCAGGATGGCCGCTACACCGGGCGCAGTACGGATATCCCGTGCTTTCGCGAGGGCAAGGTGACGCGCTTGAATCGCTGGCTGGAAGAGACCGGGTATAACCTGGAGGACAGCTACTTCTATAGCGATTCGATGAATGACCTGCCGCTGTTGGAGCAGGTGACGCATGCAGTGGCGGTGGATCCGGATCCGAATCTGCGGGCTGAGGCTGAGAAGCGTGGTTGGCCGGTGATTAGCCTGCGCGGCTGATAAAGCTTTCGCGAGCAAGCCCGCTCCCACATTTGCTCGAGTTCCACCTTTGGAATGCAGTCAAATGTGGGAGCGGGCTTGCTCGCGAATTGAGGCAACTCGGTCTCAAGCCTTAAACCGGCTTGGCACCCATCAACCCGGCAATCGCCACAAACCCCACCAGGCTCACCACCGCCAGCGCCACGGTAAAGTTCAAACTCCCCGCCCCGCCCAGCCGCAGTCGATTAAGCCGCACCACCAGCCAGAACCAGCTCAGCGCCGCCACGGTGTAGATCACGCTGGAACCCAGGATCCAGGTTTGCCCCAGCGGCCAGCCGATCAGGTGCGCCAGCCACCAGCCGGTGAACGGCATGCTCACCACGCAAATGCCCATCAACAACCACACAAACACCCACGGCCGCTGCACGGTATAGGCCGGCCCCGCGCTGCGTTTGCGCCAGGCCAGCACTGCCAGGGCGAGGCCGCTGAGCAGCAGCAACACCGTGGCCGCGATGTGGATAACTTTAAGGGTGGTCAGCGTTTCCATGTTCTCGATTCCTTGAAGGCCGCCCAGTCAGCGTAGTCGCTCAACCGAGGAACAGCTGGTAGGCCGGGTTATCACTTTCATCCCAGTACGGGTAGCCAATGGCCTCCAGCGCCGCCGGCACCAGGTGACGCTCGTCCGCCGGTACTTGCAGGCCCGCCACCACGCGCCCATCGGCGGCGCCGTGGTTGCGATAGTGGAACATCGAGATGTTCCAGCGCCCGCCCAATTTGTTAAGGAAGTTGAACAGTGCCCCCGGACGTTCCGGGAATTCGAAGCGGAACACCACCTCGTCGCTGACATCCGCCGCATGGCCGCCGACCATATGGCGGATGTGCAGCTTGGCCAGTTCGTTTTCCGTCAGGTCCAGCACCGGGAAACCCTGGCTGGTGAGGCTGGCGATCAGCGCGCTGCGCGGGTCGTTTTCCGGGTGGGTCTGCACGCCGACAAAAATGTGCGCCTCGCGCCCGGAGTGGTAGCGGTAGTTGAATTCGGTGATCTGGCGCTTGCCCACGGCTTCGCAAAAGGCCTTGAAGCTGCCCGGTTTCTCGGGGATGGTCACGGCAATGATGGCTTCGCGGCCTTCCCCCAGCTCGGCGCGCTCGGCCACATGGCGCAGGCGGTCGAAGTTGACGTTGGCCCCGGAATCGATGGCCACCAGGGTTTGCCCGGTGATGCCACGGGTCTCGACGTACTTCTTGATGCCCGCCACGCCCAGGGCGCCAGCCGGCTCCGTGATGGAGCGGGTGTCGTCGTAGATGTCCTTGATCGCCGCGCAGATTTCATCGGTGCTGACGGTGATCACTTCATCCACGTAGTCCTTGCAGATGTCGAAGGTGTGCTGGCCGATCTGCGCCACTGCCACGCCGTCGGCGAAGATGCCCACGGTCGGCAATACCACGCGCTCGCCCGCCGCCATGGCGGCTTGCAGGCAGTTGGAGTCGTCCGGCTCGACGCCGATGATCTTGATTTCGGGCCGCAGGTATTTCACGTAGGCCGCGATACCAGCAATCAGGCCGCCGCCGCCCACCGGGACGAAAATCGCGTCCAACGGCCCCGGGTGCTGGCGCAGGATCTCCATCGCCACGGTGCCCTGCCCGGCAATGGTGTGCGGATCATCGTAGGGGTGAATGTAGACGTAGCCTTTTTCGTCGACCAGCTTCAGCGAATACGCCAGGGCTTCCGGGAAAGAATCCCCGTGCAGCACCACTTTGCCGCCACGGGAACGCACGCCTTCGACCTTGATCTCGGGGGTGGTCTTGGGCATCACGATGGTGGCCTTGACCCCCAGCACCTTGGCCGCCAGGGCCAGGCCCTGGGCATGGTTGCCCGCCGAAGCGGTGACTACGCCGCGCGCACGTTCTTCGGCGCTCAGTTGGGTCAGCTTGTTGTAGGCACCGCGAATCTTGAACGAGAACACCGGCTGCAAGTCTTCGCGCTTGAGCCAGACCTTGTTGCCCAGCCGCTCGGAGAGCTGGCGGGCGGTCTGCAGCGGGGTTTCTACGGCAACGTCGTAAACGCGCGAGGTGAGGATCTTTTTGACGTACTGTTCAAGCATCGGAAAGCATCACTGGGCGGGTTGGGCAGGGCCAAGGAGTCTAACCCAGCGTTTGGCCGGGCGACCACACGAAAACCGAGGTTTTGTTGGGTTATACTCGCGCCCCTCTTTACTCCCCGCCCGTTCCGGAGCCCGCATGACCCAGGATCAACTCAAACAGGCAGTGGCCCAGGCCGCCGTCGATTTAATCCTTCCTAAACTCGACGATAAAAGCATCGTCGGTGTCGGCACCGGTTCCACCGCCAATTGCTTTATCGATGCGCTGGCCCTGCACAAGGGCGCGTTCGACGGCGCGGTTGCCAGCTCCGAAGCCACCGCTGCGCGGCTCAAGGGCCACGGTATTCCGGTGTACGAGCTGAACACCGTCAGCGACCTGGAGTTCTATGTCGACGGCGCCGATGAAAGCGACGCACACCTGAACCTGATCAAGGGCGGCGGCGCAGCCCTGACCCGCGAGAAGATCGTCGCGGCCGTGGCCAAGACCTTCATCTGCATCGCCGACGCCAGCAAACTGGTGCCGGTACTCGGCGCGTTCCCGCTGCCGGTGGAAGTGATCCCGATGGCCCGCAGCCACGTGGCCCGCGAACTGGTGAAACTGGGCGGCGACCCGGTGTACCGCGAAGGCGTGCTGACCGACAACGGCAACATCATCATCGACGTGTTCAACATGCAGATCACCAACCCGGTGGAACTGGAGCGCCAGATCAACGCGATCGTCGGCGTCGTCACCAACGGTTTGTTCGCGGCCCGTCCGGCTGACGTACTGCTGCTGGGCACCGCGGAAGGCGTGAAAACCCTTAAGGCGTAATGCAAAACCCGTGTGGGAGCGGGCTTGCTCGCGAATGCGCAGTGTCAGTCACTGAATATGGCGCCTGATACACCGCATTCGCGAGCAAGCCCGCTCCCACATTTGTTCTGCACATGACTCAAGACTTGGTTTTTTTGAATACATAGAAAAGATTGGGCTCACTGACCATGTACAACGTGCCGTCGTTGTCCATGGCGATCCCCTCGGCCTGAGGCACGCGCTGCTTCAGGCCATGGCGCCCCTTGAGCAGCGACAGGCTGCTCAGGGGGCGACCGTCGATATCCAGTTCCAGCACCAAAAATGACTCATCCGACAGCGCCAGCAGATGACCGCTACGCTCGTCGTATTGCAGGCTCGACAGGTCGCGCACAAACAACCCGGCATCGCGCTTGGGGTTGTTGATCACGTGCACCGAGTAGGTTTTTTCCGGTTTGAAATGCGGAAAGCCGTGGACCTCGTAGATCAGCATCGGGTCGCGTTCCTTGGCCACAAACAGGCGCTTGCCCACCGAGTCATAGGCCAGGCCTTCGAAGCCCTTGTTGCCGCCCAGGTGCACGCCGAGGGTCATTTGCTCGGCGTCGGCGGCATCGAGGAATTGGGTGTCGTCATCCACGTGGACCTTGATCAGCCGCTGCTGGCGTTCGTCGCTGATCACGTAGGTGTTGTCGCTGATGTACTCCACGGCCTCGGCATCGCCAAACCCCACCAGCGCAATGCGCCGCAGGATTTTGCCGTCCAGGGACAGTTCGACCAGCTCAGCGTTCTTGTTGGTCACGGTAAACAGGCTGTTGCGCACCGGATCAAAGGTCAGTGCCGAGACATCATCGTTGAGGCCGTCGATCACCTGCGCCTCCAGGGCCACCCGGTAATCCCCAAGGCCAATGGAGTGCTCCCCGGCGGGATTGCGCCAGGATTGCCAGTTGAACCAGGCACGCTCGAACAGACGCAATTGCTGGGCAACCACACCGCACGCCACCAGGGCGATCAGGATCAGGATAAAAAAAGCAGGTTTGGGGCGGGCAAGTCGACGCATCGGGCGGGGCTCAGAGTAAAAACTGGCGAATGAATATCACGGTCGCCTGAATTTAAACTTAAACGCCCCGGGTGTCTGGCATATGCCGCAGATAGAGAAAAATCTGACGTAATCGAACTACTGCGCCTGCTTCTCGAAGCGATAGAACAGGTTCGGCTCGCTGACCATATACAGCGTGCCGTTCTCGTCCATGGTCACACCTTCGGCACGCGGGATGGTGTTCTTCAAGCCATTGAAGCCGCCGAGCAAGGTCATGAAGCTGACCTGCTCGCCCTTTTCGTCCAGTTCCAGCAACAGATGGGAGTCCGCCGACAGCGCCAGCAGGTGGCCGGTACGCGGGTCGACGGTCAGCGCCGACAGGTTGCGCATGTCCAGTTCAGTGCTGGCGAGCTTTTGCTTGACGCCGGAGAGGGTCTGGCTGCCGTCGCTTTTCCAGGTGAACAGGGCCGGTGGGCGTTCTTCGCCGAGGATCAGCTGTTGGTTGCGCTTGTCCCAGGTGACCGCCTCAAAGGCTTTGTTCTGGTCCTTGGACGGGCCCAGGTCATAGGACGGGAAGTCGGCTTTGTTCAACTGCTGGGTCTGCGGGTCGACCTTGACGATGGTCAGGCTGTGCTGGCGCTCATCGACCACGGCCATCAGGCCGTTTTCCATCATGGTCACGCCTTCCGGGTTGTTCCAGCCGTTGAGCGGCATCTTGCGCAGCACGTCGCCTTGCAGGGTCAGTTCAACCAGGAACGGGTTCTTGCCCATCACCGAGAACAGGGTCTTGGTCAGCGGGTTGTAGGTGAGGTCCGAGGCTTCGTCCTTCTCCATGCCGGGCAGCAGCTTGGCGTCGATCACCGCGTGGTAGTCCGGGAGCCAGACGCTTTCCAGGCGCTCGGCCGGGGTTTCGAAACCCTCCGCCAGCCACAACACACCGCGGTCGTCCCAGTGCATCGCCCAGGCCACGCCGTAAATGATCGCGCCGGCGAGGAACAGCCAGGAATACCAGCGCATGGCAAGGCGTGAACGAAACGTGGGTTTTACGGAGGGGAGAGGCACGGCCATTACGCTTTCCAGAAAGTCAGCTTTAGGGGATAGCACAGGATCACAAGGTCCGCGCGCAGGAGGCTGAGGATTATCCGGATGGGGTGTGAAAAAAATGCAAAAACCCGATTGGGTGACAGTACACAGATCAAATGTGGGAGCGGGCTTGCTCGCGAAAGCGGAGTATCAGTCACTGAATCTGTCACTGATACACCGCTTTCGCGAGCAAGCCCGCTCCCACATTTTTTAACCGCGTTTCACCCGGTATTTAGCGAACGCTGCTTTCGAAGCGGCTCACACCCGGCAATTCCAGCACCAGCTCGTCACCCACATTCAGCGGGCCCACGCCTGCCGGCGTACCGGTGAGGATCACATCCCCGGCCTGCAACGAGAAGCAGCCGGCCATGTACTGGATCATCGGGATGATCGGGTTGAGCATGATCGCGCTGTTGCCGTCCTGGCGCACTTCGCCATTGATGGTCAGGCGGATGCCGATATCCGTCACATCCGGGAAGGTGCTGCCGACCACGAACGGGGCAATCACTGCCGCGCCATCAAACGACTTGGCGATTTCCCACGGCAAGCCCTTGGCTTTCAGCTCGGCCTGTTTGTCCCGCAGGGTCAGGTCCAGGGCCGGGGCGAAGCCGGAGATGGCGTCCAGCACTTCCTCGCGGCTCGGTTTGGCCGACAACGGCTTGCCGATCAACACCGCGATTTCCGCTTCGTAATGCACCGAACCGCGCTCGGTAGGGATGGCAAAACCGCCTTCCAGTGCCACTACGCAACTGCCGGGCTTGATAAACAGCAGCGGCTCGGTGGGTACCGGGTTATCCAGTTCCTTGGCGTGTTCGGCGTAGTTACGCCCGATGCACACCACCTTCCCCAGGGGAAAGTGAATATTGGTGCCGTCGACATACTTGTGCTGGTAGCTCATGGACCGACTCCTTCAGGGACTGTTAAACAGCGAAAATCTTGCCCGGGTTCATGATCCCGTTCGGGTCGAACACCGCTTTCACTGCCTTCATGTATTCAATTTCAACCGGCGAACGGCTGTAGGTCAGGTAATCGCGCTTGGTCATGCCCACGCCGTGTTCGGCGGAGATCGAGCCGTTGTACTTCTGCACGGTCTCGAACACCCACTTGTTGACGGTGGCGCACTTGGCGAAGAACTCGTCCTTGCTCAGGTTTTCCGGCTTGAGGATATTCAGGTGCAGGTTGCCGTCCCCGATGTGGCCGAACCAGACGATTTCGAAGTCCGGGTAGTGTTCGCCGACGATCGCGTCGATTTCCTTCAGGAAGGCCGGTACTTTCGACACAGTCACCGAAATGTCGTTCTTGTACGGCGTCCAGTGAGAGATGGTCTCGGAGATGTACTCGCGCAGCTTCCACAGGTTGTGCAGTTGGGTTTCGCTCTGGCTCATCACGCCGTCCAGCACCCAGCCCTGCTCGACGCAGTGTTCGAACGTGGCCAGGGCATCGTTGGCCACTTCTTCGGTGGTCGCTTCAAATTCCAGCAGCGCGTAGAACGGGCAGTCGGATTCGAACGGCGCCGGCACGTCGCCGCGACCGAGGACTTTGGCCAGGGCCTTGTCGGAAAAGAATTCGAAGGCGGTCAGGTCCAGCTTGCTCTGGAAGGCGTGCAACACCGGCATGATCGAGTCGAAATCGGTGGTGCCGAGCACCATCGCGGTGAGGTTTTTCGGCGCCCGGTCCAGGCGCATGGTCGCTTCGACCACAAAGCCCAGGGTGCCTTCAGCGCCGATGAACAGCTGGCGCATGTCGTAGCCGGTGGCGTTCTTGATCAGGTCTTTGTTCAACTCCAGCAGGTCGCCCTTGCCGGTGACGACTTTCATACCGGCCACCCAGTTACGGGTCATGCCGTAGCGAATGACCTTGATTCCGCCGGCATTGGTGCCGATATTGCCGCCAATCTGGCTGGAACCCGACGAGGCGAAATCCACCGGGTAGTACAGGCCTTTTTCTTCGGCGACGTTCTGCAATTGCTTGGTGACCACGCCCGGCTGGCACACGGCGGTGCGGTCGGTGAGGTTAACGTCGAGGATCTGGTTCATATAGTCGAACGACACAACCACTTCGCCATTCGCAGCGACGGCAGCGGCCGACAGGCCGGTACGGCCACCGGACGGCACCAGCGCGACCTTGTGCTCATTGGCCCAACGGACGATGGCCTGCACCTGCTCGGTGGTCTTCGGGAAGACGATGGCCACCGGGGCCGGCGCGAAATGCTTGGTCCAGTCCTTGCCATAAGCCTCAAGGGAGTCAGCATCGGTCAGGACCTTGCCAGGCTCAACCAGGGTCTTCAGCTCATCAATCAGGGCAGGATGGGTCATCGACAGAACTCTCGAACAATTCATGGTCATCCTGAGAACGCTTCACGTCGCAGGAATGGGTGTTTAGCGGGGCACGTATGCTAGCATACCGCCCCCGCAGGATAGTGCCCAAGGGCGTTCTGCGGTGACGGCTTTCCTGCCGTCCGGGTCAGCTTACGTGATCCGATTCCCTGCCATTTTTCTCCGGGATACAGGTTTACGCAGATGAGCAAGACTTCTCTCGATAAGAGCAAGATCAAGTTCCTTCTTCTGGAAGGCGTCCACCCATCGGCCGTCGAAGTCCTGAAGGCCGCCGGGTACACCAGCATTGAGTACATCACCAGTTCTCTGCCGGAAGCCCAGCTCAAGGAAAAGATCGCCGACGCGCACTTTATCGGCATTCGCTCCCGCACTCAGCTGACCGAAGAGATCTTCGATCACGCCAAGAAGTTGGTAGCTGTCGGCTGTTTCTGCATCGGCACGAACCAGGTCGACCTCAACGCAGCGCGCGAGCGCGGCATCGCGGTGTTCAACGCACCGTACTCCAACACCCGCTCCGTTGCTGAGCTGGTATTGGCCGAGGCGATCCTGTTGCTGCGCGGTATTCCCGAGAAGAACGCTTCCTGCCACCGTGGCGGCTGGATCAAGAGCGCAGCCAACTCCTTCGAAATCCGCGGCAAGAAGCTGGGTATCGTCGGTTACGGCTCGATCGGCACGCAGTTGTCGGTACTGGCCGAAGGCCTGGGCATGCAGGTGTTCTTCTACGACACCCTGACCAAGCTGCCATTGGGTAACGCCACTCAGGTGTCGAGCCTGACCGAGCTGCTGGGCATGTCCGACATCGTGACCCTGCACGTACCGGAAACCGCTGAGACCCAGTGGATGATCGGCGAGAAGGAAATCCGCGCCATCAAGAAGGGCGGGATCCTGATCAACGCTGCACGCGGCACCGTGGTCGAGCTGGACGCCCTGGCCGACGCGATCAAGGACAAGCACCTGATCGGCGCCGCCATCGACGTGTTCCCGGTAGAGCCGCGCTCTAACGACGACATCTTCGAAAGCCCGCTGCGTGGCCTGGACAACGTGATCCTGACCCCGCACATCGGCGGCTCCACCGCTGAAGCCCAAGCCAACATCGGCCTGGAAGTGTCGGAGAAACTGGTCAAGTACAGCGACAACGGTACGTCGGTGTCCTCGGTCAACTTCCCGGAAGTGGCTCTGCCGGCTCACCCTGGCAAGCACCGTCTGCTGCACATCCACCAGAACATCCCTGGCGTGATGATGGAGATCAACAAGGTCTTCGCGGAAAACGGCATCAACATTTCCGGTCAGTTCCTGCAGACCAACGAGAAAGTCGGCTACGTGGTTATCGACGTAGACGCCGAGTATTCGGACCTGGCGCAAGAGAAGCTGCAGCACATCAACGGCACTATCCGTAGCCGCGTGTTGTTCTAATCGCTAAACGCGCATAAAAAAGGGAGACCCTCGGGTCTCCCTTTTTTTGTCTGAACAAATCTTACTTGACGTTAACCGTGATGACTTTCGAGGCTACAGTCGGGTTGAACTGCATGTGCAGTTTGTCGCCGGCTACCAGTTGCAGCGTGTGCTTGCCTGGGGTGAGGGTCAGCTCGGTTTCGGTCTGTGCCTTGCCGTAGTGGATCACGGTGTCGGTGGCCGGGATCGGCACGCTGGCATCCGGCAATTCTTTCTGGTCGATCAGCAGGTGGTGGTGGCCGGTGCCCGGGTCCTGACTGGTGGCCGGAGCCAGTTTCAGGCCTTCCATGCCGAATTTCACGGTGAAGGTTTTATCGACAGTGGCGCCATCTTTGGGCGACACGATGAACACTTTGGCACCTTCTGGTGGAGCGCTGCGCGGGATGCCATCAGCAGCGGTCGCCAGCATCGAAGCGCCCAGCAATAGGCTGGCCAGGGTTGCACGGGTCAAAAAGGCTTTCATTCACTTCTCCAGTTTTTCCGGGAAATCTGTAGGGTTATGACAACTTCGCGACAAATTGCTGTCCAAGGCATTCAACACCATAGCAAAGCGAGCCTGAACAACGCTTCGCTCATTCGAATTCTTTAGGAGCGACCATGCGTTTCCTGCCTGGCCTGTTACTTTTACTGCCCCTTGCAAGTCCCTTGGCCCATGCCGAACTGATCGACGATGTATTTGACCGCGGGGAACTGCGCATCGCAATGGAAGCCAACACCCCGCCCTTCAACTTCAAGGAAGGCGACAAACTCACCGGTTTTGAAGTGGAGCTGGGTGAGTTGCTGGCCAAGGAAATGGACGTACGCCCCTCCTTTATCACTGTCGATGCCGCCGAGTTGCTGCCCGGCGTGGAAAGCGCCAAGTACGACGTGGCCATCAACCATATCGCTATGACTCCTGAACTGGCGGATCGTTTCGACTTCAGCGAGCCCTACAGCTACTCCAGCGCACAGCTGATCGTGCGCAAGCAGGAACAGCGCCCGTTGGGCAGCTTTGCGGCGCTCAAGGGCAAGGCGTTGGGCGTGGCCCAGGGCAGCCAGTTTGTGGAGCAGGCACGCACCGCCGAGGGCGTTGATTTGCGCAGCTATGCCGATGCCAGGCAGCCGATCAAGGACGTTGCCGATCAACAGATCGATGCCGCCATCAGTGATCGGCTGCTGATTCCCTACGCGATTCGCGACAGCCAGCTGCCGGTGAAGGAAGGCGCAGACGTCGGCCCGACGCTGAGCCTGGCGATTCCGTTCCAGAAGGGTAACCCGGCGTTCAAGGCCAGCCTGGACAAGGCCCTGCAACGAGTGAAGGCCGATGGCCGGCTGGCGGCGCTGTCGGAGAAGTGGTTCGGGATGGATGCGAGCAAGCCGGTGAAAAAGGCCGAATAAACGACTCGGTCAATGTGGGAGCGGGCTTGCTCGCGAATGCGGTGGCTCGGCTTGAGCATCGGGTGACTGACACTGCGCTTTCGCGAGCAAGCCCGCCCCACATGTTGATCTATGTCGGGCTTGAGCATTTTGCCAGGGCCACTGCCGCTTCAGGCAACTCCAGCTCACTGAACACCAGCACCCCATGGCGCTTGAGCAACGCCGCCGTCACGCCTTCGCCCGTGACCTTCACGCCGGTGAAGGTACCGTCATAGGTCAGCAGATTGCCGCACGACGGGCTGTTGGCCTTGAGTACGGCGACGCGGATATTGTGACGCTGTACCAGCGCCAATGCCTGGCGGGCGCCATCGAGGAAGGCTTCGCTGAAGTCTTCCCCCTGGGCCGTCAGCACCTGGGCGCGGCCTTCCCACACGTCAATCCCCTGCCCGCCCGGGATTTCGGCAGACGGCCGTGGCGTCGGCAAGCCACCCGCCACTTCCGGGCACACGGCAACCACCCGGCCTTCGGCCTGCCACGCGGCCAATTGATCGAAAGGCCCGCTGGCCCCTCCGTCGTAGCGTACCCGGTGCCCCAGCAGGCAGCGGCTGACCAGAATCTTTTGCATCATCAAAACGGCTCGTTGCCCCGCCGGCGAAACCAGCCGGTGAGGGACAGGCGTTCGCGGGTGGCGGGCATGACTTCATGGGGGATTTCCCCCGACAGGAATACCACCAGGCAACCGCCGGTGGGCACCACATCGTATTCGACGTCGCCCTTGAGGTACATGCGCAACTGGCCGCCATGTTCCGGCAGCCAGGCGTTGTTCAAGTAGATCACCGCCGACACCATGCGCCGGTCGTCATCGCGAAAACGGTCCACATGCTTGAGGTAAAACGCCCCCGGGGGGTACATCGCGAAGTGGCTTTCGAAGTCTTCCAGGCCCAGGAACAGGCCACGGTTCATCGCCACCCGCAGGCTGTCCATCAGCTCCAGGTAGTTATCGCAGGCCACCACTTCGCCCGGCTCCAGCCACTGGATATGGTCACCCCGGATGCCCTCGCGAATCTCCTGGGAAGGCCCCCGTCCGACCGCCGCGGGCGCCAATTCACCTTCGGCGGCGCGTTTTTGGCACTCAGCCGCCAGTTCGAGGGTCAGAGCCTCGGGCAGGAAGATATTCTGCTGCGACCAGCCTTGTGCGGCCAGGTCATCGACAATGCGTAACAGCAGCGGGTGATCGGAGGGTATGGGCATGGCGCGCATAGTATCCATACGCCTGTGAATCCGACAGAGCCGCCGAGCGTCTGAATACACTTTAGTCAGGTGACCGATAGGATTTCTCGACAAATCCTACGCCCGACACGGACAATAGTGGCCGACTGACAGGAGTCCATATGCGTCGTTTGTTTTTTTCCTTGCTGATGTTCTGCGTTTTGCCCGCCTGGGCAGACAGCCATGACCAGTTGTACAAGGTCGCCGGCTGGGCAGACCAGCGCGCGCATTTTAATGACGCCCTCAGTGCCGCCCAGCAACGCTACCGCAACAGCCTGCCGCCGGCGGTGTATCAGGCGCTGGTGGACAACAGCAATAAACGCTTCGCGCCCCAGTCGGTAGACCAGCGCGCCGAAGCGCAACTGCGCAAGAATTTGGCGGACCCTAAGCCGGCACTGGCCTTCTTCCAGTCGCCGCTGGGCCGCAAGATTGTCGCCGCCGAGTTGCTCGCCACCCGCCGCGATCAACTGGCGAAGAACGCCCAGGGCTTGCCGCACATGGAAGCCGATGCCACCCGCAGCCTGATCATCGGCCACCTGGCCCAGGCCTTGCCTGCGCGGGAAGCCGGGGCTGAAGTCAGCCTGGCGATTGCCGGCGTGGCGGCCGACAGCTTGAGCCAGATGATCCCCGGGCTGTTGGGCGGAGGCCAGGCGCAGGGCATGTTGAACGGCCAGCGTGAGCGCCTGATGCAGCAGATCGGCAACGATCTGAACAACACGCTGTTGTACGTCTACCGGGATTTGTCCGACCCGGAGCTGGAAGAGTTCGCGACGTTCGCGGAGTCGCCGGAGGGCAAGGCGTACTACAAGGCGGCACTGGCGGCGATTCGCGCCGGGCTGGCGGTCGGCCAAAGCACCTCAAGCCTGGCGCAGTAACCCTGTGGGAGCGGGCTTGCTCGCGAAGACGGTGTGCGAGTCACTGGTTATGCTAACTGATCGACCGCCTTCGCGAGCAAGCCCGCTCCCACATTTGGATTGCGTTATTTCAGGTGGTCGGTGAGAAACCCGAAGTATTGCTGCCGAATCTCCGGAATCTCATTCGCCAAGTGATGCCTGCCACGCGGCAGCATCAACACCTCCGGCTGGTCGAACTTGCTGCGCAGCACCTTCAGGTTGTGCTGCCAGTCCACCGTCATGTCTTCCTCACCCTGCACGATCAACGGCCGCCGCGTGCTGCGTGGCGCCGCTTCAACACGTTTGATCCAGCGCGCCAGGGCGCCCACCCAGGCAGTCGGTAACTGCCGTGGCTGCAACGGGTCGGCCTCCAGGAACGGCTTGAACTGCGGGTCGTTGGTGTTATCGCTGAAGCGCCGGGCAATGCCTTTGACGAACGGCCGGAGCAGGTAATAACTGAGCTGCGACCAGCCCCAGGCGCGGGGCCGCACCAGCGGTGACAACAGGAACGTCTTGCCCTGGGCCGGGCTGTCGACGCCATGGCTAAGCAGGTGATCCACCACAATCGCGCCGCCGGTGCTTTGCCCGAACAAGTGCCACGGCTGCGGCAATTGCAGCGCCCTGGCCTGTTCAAACAACGCCTGCACCACGTCCTGGTACACCGCAAAGTCATCAATGCTGGCCCGCTCGCCGCTGGACAGGCCGTGGCCCGGCAAGTCGCAGGCGATCACCACAAAACCCTGATCCAGCGCCCAGTCCACGGCATGCCGGTACAGGCCCATATGGTCGTAGAAGCCATGGAACAGGAACATCGTCGCCACCGGCACCGGTGGCCACCACACCTGGCAGACCACGTCGAACCCATCCACTGCAAACCGCCCCAGGCGGCTTGTCGCGGGCACCTTGCGGGCAGCGAGGTCCAGGCCGTAGAAGCGCTGGTAGACCCGGGCCTCGGCTGAAAGCGGCTGCGCGTCCACCAGTGGGCGCAAGCTTTCGCGTAGATGATCAGGGTCAAACGTAACGGGCATAAGAACTTCCAGACTGTGGCTTCAACGCATTGAACAGATGAATATCGAGCCGCGATATTCATCTGTCAGGGCAAGCATGGCAAGCTACGCGTCCTCCGAGGATTGATCCAAATGCGACAGCCCTACCGCACCACCCTCTTCGCCAGCCTGATCGTGATCATTTGCGCCGGGGTGTTGTGGGCGGCGTATGACTGGTTCCAGGGACGCTACCTGCGGGCATTCAGTGAGCATACGGCGGTGTTTTCCGGTGACAGCCTGAGCCTGCCGGCCGAGCTTGCCGGCCCGGGCCCGATCCGCCTGGTGCACTTCTGGGACCCCGCCTGCCCGTGCAATGTCGGCAACCAGCAGCACCTTGGCGAGTTGATCGAGCAGTACGCCCCCCAGGGCGTGGAGTTCTATTCCCTGCAGAAAGCCGGCAGCCACGGGCAGTTGCCCGCCACCCTGGGCTCGATGAAGGCCCTCAAGGCCGTGCCCGGTGCCCAGCATCTGCCGGCCAGCCCTGCCGTGGGCATCTGGGACCGCAGCGGCAAGCTGGCGTATTTCGGGCCCTACAGTGAAGGGTTGACGTGTAACTCCAGCAACAGCTTTATCGAGCCGATCCTGCAAGCCCTCGAAGGCGGACGCGAGGTCAATGCGACCCACACCCTGGCGGTCGGCTGTTACTGCGAGTGGAACGGGGAAACATCTCCACCCTGACCCGGCAAGCTGAACAGACGCTGTTCGTTCGACAAACTCGAACAACTGTATCGGCACGCTCCTGTATCGTAAGCAACTAGCCGTACAAGCAGACGACACGGGAACACATGAGCCAATTAACCATCATCCTCTGGATACTCAACGTCATCGTTGATACGTCCGGCCAGTTGGCGTTCAAAGCCGCAGCCTCAGCCAGCGCCGAGCATGACGGCATGGCCCACTGGCGCCATATGCTCAAGCGTCCGTGGATCTGGCTGGGCATCATCTGCTATGTGTTCGAATTCGTGCTGTGGCTGGCCTTCCTGACACTGGTGCCGTTGTCGGTCGGGGTGATGCTGGGCTCCATCAATATTGTCGTGATCATGATTGCGGGGCGTTTCCTGTTCAAGGAAAGCCTGAGCAAATGGCGGTTGATCGGCATCATGCTGATCGCCTGTGGCGTGACCGTCGTGGGGTTCGAGTAATGAAACGGTTTTATATCCTCGGTTTTCTGTCGCTGATCATTTTCGATACCTTGGCGCAGGTCAGTTTCAAGTTCGCCTCGATTCATGCCGAACCGCTGACGATGGACGCCGCCTGGTTGATCCGCGTGTTCGGTGCGCCATGGATCTACGGCGCATTCGTGGGCTACATCGGCGCGTTTTTCACCTGGATGACGCTGTTGAAATACGCCCCGGTGGGCCCGGCGTTTGCGGCCTCCCACCTGGAGCTGATCAGCGTGACGCTGATCTCCGTCTGGCTGTTCAACGACACCCTTACCCTGCCCAAAATCGTCGGTGGCGCGCTGATTATCGCGGGCATACTGTGCCTGGCGCGCAGCGAAGACAAAGAAAGCAAGACCGTCGAGGCCGAACCCTCGCAGACGCTGGCGTCATGACGCCCGTTGTCAGCCAGCGGGAGATTCCGCCAACGGCGGGGCTTCCCCTGCGCTGGCAGGACTTGTTCAACCGCTCGGGCGACCTGGCCCGCGACCTGGCCCGACAGCTCGACATCCCGCTGCCGGCCCTGCCCTGCTCCGGCACCGCCGCGCTGATCATGGCGCTGCGGGTGTTGCAGCAGCGCACGCCGGGGCGCACCGAGCTTATCGTGCCGGCCTATACCTGCCCGCTGGTGGCCCTGGCGGCCCATCACTGCCCGCCTTTGCGCGTGGTAGCGTGCGATCTGCAGCCCGGCAGCATCGACCTGGACGAACACCAGCTGGCGCAGCTGTGCAACCAAAACACCTTGGCGATCGTCGTCACTCACCTGGCCGGGCGTGTGGCGGATGTGGAGGCTGCCAAGCGCATTGCCGAGCCACTCGGCATTGCGGTGATCGAAGACGCCGCCCAAGCCATGGGCGCACTGGATGATGGAAAAAGCGTCGGACTGAAAGGCGACATCGGCTTTTTCAGCATGGCGCTGGGCAAAGGCCTGACGACGGCTGAAGGCGGTGTGTTGTTCAGCCGGGATCCGGCGCTGCATCAGGCGTTGCACCAGCAATGCCGGCAGGACTTGCCCTTCAGCCTGCGCTGGGAAGTGCAACGCAGCGCCGAGCTGTGGGGCTATGCCGCGGCGTATCAGCCCCGCGGGCTGAAGTACGTGTACGGCAAACCGCTGCGGGCGGCGCTGGCGCGGGGCGATGAAGTGGCGGCGGTGGGCGATGATTTTTCCGTCAACGATATTCCGTTGCACCGGTTGGGCGGCTATCGCCAGAAGGTCGGCGCCGCAGCCCTGGCACGCTTGCCCGAGCATTTGCAGCAAGGCCGCCTGCGGGCCTTGCGTCGCGTGGCGCAGCTGAGCAGCTTGCCCGGCGTGTCGGTGTTGACCGACAGCCCGGGCCAGCAAGGCACCTGGCCGTTCTTGATGGTGGTGATGCCCAGCGCACAAACCCGCGATACCGCGATGGCGCAGCTGTGGACGGCAGGCCTGGGCGTGACCCGCCTGTTCATCCACGTATTGCCGGGCTACCCGGCACTCACCCCGCTGTTACAGCAAGGCGCCGATATCCCCCGCGCGCAAAGCTTCGCCGCCCAGACACTGTCGATCAGCAATAGCCACTGGCTGACGGACGAGCTGTTCGAGCAAGTGCTGGATCATCTGCGGCGGATTCTTAAACGCTAGGCCCAGCTTTGATCGATACGGGTCAACAAGCGCGCATTCAGCTCATTCTGCTGCTGTTGCCAGATCACCACCTGGTTCTCCGGCAGCTCTTCCTGGCCATCCGACGCACTCAGCCAGCGCTTGAACTTGCTCTGGTAGTGGTAGGCGGACACGTCGCCGGTAATGTCCGCGCCAATAATGCTGCCGTGGCAGGCGTCGATCAGCGCATTCAAATGCTTCTCCAGAAACTCGCCCTGGTCCCAGTTGGTATTCACCACCTGCGGGCTCAGCACGTCTTTGTCGATGGAGAGATACACCGGCAGCGAACGGTCGAGCTGCGCCAGGAACGCGCTCATCAACTCGTCCGCGCTGGTGAATGCACGATTGCTGCGGCCTGCGCCGATCCAGTTCAACCAGCGGGTATCGACGTTGGTGTTCCAGTAGGTCAGCTTGCGTTTCACCAGCGGCGACCAGTGATTCTCCCAGGCGTGCTTGAGGGAAATGTCCGGCGAGCCAATGCCCAGCACGTGAACGTGCTCGACCTGCGGCAGGCGGCTGGCCCAGTAGACCCAGGACCCACAATGGATGCCAAACGGATAACGCATGTTGTCCGGGTGGTTATCGCAAATGATCAGCTGGATCTTTTGCTGGGTGGGAAGACGGTTCAACAACAGCTGGCTGAGGTGGTGATAATCACCGCTGCCGGTAAACACACAGCCGTAATCGCTGGGCATCTGCGCGTGCAGGGCGCTCTCCAGCTCCTTGAACTGCGCCCAGCGGCAGCCGAAACGGATTTTCTCCTGCCAGGCTTGCAACGGCAGGGTAAGGGCGCCGGGAATGTTATTCACGGCCCCGTCAAAATCGAGGATCAATGCGGGACGGGCCTGGCTCATGCGGTTTGCTCCTGCTGCCACTGGGTATCGCTTTCAAAATGGTGCCGGAAACGGTTCATCACTTTGCGCAGCAGCGGGTTCCTCACCCACACCAGATGGCGGGTAAACGTGAACTTGGCGCCGAGGCTGGATTTGACCTGCGGATCGGTCCACCCCGCGACATAAAACTGCAGGCCCTTTTCCAGGGCGAACTCCAGGTTCACAAACCAGCTGACGAAGTACAGGTTGTGCTCCAGCGCCAGCGGGTAGTTCAGGCCGATGTACTTGTCGAGCAACTTGCCGTCTTGCTGGTAGCAAAGGTTATAGCCAACCAGTTCGTCCTCGTCCCAGTAGCAGAACACATGCCCGCCGCTGTCGGCATCGGTGAGCAACTGGATGAAGAATTCGGGCGTGAGCAAGTCGAAGTGGATTTCGCTCTGTGCGTACACCGCCTTGTACAGCCGATACAGTTCCTGCTGCCATTGCTCATCGCTGAAGCGGGCATCGCCGGTGTCCAGGATCTCGATGCGCAGCTCATCACGGCTGCGCAGCTTGCGGCGGATATTGCGGCGACGGCTGTGGGACAACCGCGACAGATACTCATCCGTCGAGCTGAAGTCGATCGGTACATAGGCCAGCGCCTGGCCCTCTACATTGATGAATCCGCGCTGGGTGCAGGCCTCGATCAACGCGTGTGCGTAGCGATTGTCCTCAACGCTGAGCAGCGGAGAATCCAGCGGCACATCCTTGACGATGGTGAGCTTGCGTTGCGGTGCACACTCCTGTTGCAGCCATTGCGCCATGTCCTGTGGCGGTACGTTCAGCGGGAACGGGGAATATTCGCTGACCGTGGTGCCGATAAAACAGGTGTCGATATGCAGCCATGACTGCCACAAACGGTACCCCGGCCAACTGCGCAGGCGGCTACGCAGCTCATCGTCGGCGGTGGTCTGCAGGTCGAACCGGGTGAAAAAGTACGGCAGTCCCTGTGCTGACAGCTGGGCAGTGAAACCCACCGGCGGGTATCGCAAAAAATTGCTGATCAGCGATGGCGTTTCCATGCAGCAGGCATAAGGCACCTGTGCACGGCTGGGATCTGTCATAAATTGCATTCCGAAAGTGATAGCAAAGGCGCGCCCGGATGACGGGGTGAATCATCGCGCCGCTGGTTTCATGTAACAGAGTAAACATAATACTCCGCCTACCCGCGGCCCACTTCAGAACCCCCACTTCATGCAGCTCAGGTTCAGGGAGCACGAACCCGAGAGCATTTTCCGCAGCGCTCGCCAAACCCACTAAACTGCCCGAATCTTCACGGTGACCGACTAATAAGGGACAACCCATGAAACGCATCCTGACCGCGCTGGCCATCCTGCTCGTAGCCCTTATGGTTGGCGCCGGCTGGTACGTGTACAGCAAGCAGCCGACCCGCCAGGGCACGGTGGAGCTGGCCCATCTGCAAGGTTCGGTCACCGTGCGCTACGACGACCGAGGCGTGCCGCATATCCGCGCCGAGAACGAGACCGACCTGTACCGTGCCCTCGGCTACGTGCATGCCCAGGACCGGTTGTTCCAGATGGAGATCATGCGGCGCCTGTCCCGTGGCGAGCTGGCCGAGGTGCTGGGGCCCAAGCTGCTGGAGACCGACAAGCTATTTCGCAGCCTGCGCATTCGCGAGCGCGCCTTGAGCTACGTCGAGCACATGGACCATGAGTCTGCGTCCTGGAAGGCCCTGCAAGCCTACCTGGACGGGGTCAACCAGTATCAGGACAGCCACGCCAAACCCATGGAGTTCGACGTACTGGGCATCCCCAAGCGCCCGTTCACCGCCGAAGACACCATCAGCGTCGCCGGCTACCTGGCCTACAGCTTTGCCGCAGCCTTCCGCACCGAACCCTTGCTGACCTACGTACGCGATCAGTTGGGCAACGACTACCTGAAGGTCTTCGACCTCGACTGGCAGCCCAAGGGCGCGCTGAACCTGGCGGCCGGTGACTGGGAAGACCTCGGCGCCATTGCCCAGTTGAGCGAACAGGCCATGGCCGACAACGGCCTGCCGCAGTTCGAAGGCAGCAACGCCTGGGCCATCAGCGGCAGCCGCACCAAGAGCGGCAAGCCGTTGCTGGCGGGTGACCCGCATATCCGTTTCTCGGTGCCGTCGGTGTGGTACGAGGCGCAGCTGTCGGCGCCGGGCTTCGAGCTGTACGGCTATCACAACGCGCTGGTGCCGGTGGCGTTCCTGGGCCACAACAAGGATTTCGGCTGGAGCCTGACCATGTTCCAGAACGATGACCTCGACCTGATCGCCGAGAAGGTCAACCCGGACAACCCCAACCAGGTCTGGTACCACGACAAGTGGGTGGACATGACCAGCAGCGAGCAACAGATCGCGGTCAAGGGCCAGGACCCGGTAACCCTGACCCTGCGCACCTCGCCCCACGGTCCGATCATCAACGACGTGCTCGGCGAGAATGCCGGCAAGACGCCGATTGCCATGTGGTGGGCATTCCTGGATACCGAAAACCCGATCCTCGACGGTTTCTATCAGCTCAACCGTGCCGATACCCTCGCCAAAGCGCGTGCGGCGGCGGCCAAGGTCCAGGCGCCTGGCTTGAACATCGTATGGGCCAATGCCAAGGGCGATATCGGCTGGTGGGCGGCGGCGCAATTGCCGATCCGCCCGGCCGGGGTCAACCCGGGCTTTATCCTCGACGGCAGTACCGCCCAGGCGGACAAGCTCGGTTTCTACCCATTCAGCGCCAACCCCCAGGAAGAAAACCCGGCCCGCGGTTATGTGGTGTCCGCCAATGCCCAGCCGGCGTCACCCACCGGCATGCCGATCCCCGGGTATTACAACCTGGCAGACCGTGGCCAGCAGTTGAACGCGCAACTGAGCGACAACAGCGTGAAATGGGACGTGGACAACAGCCAGGCCTTGCAGCTCGGCACCACCACCGCCTACGGCCCACGGCTGCTGGCACCGCTGCTGCCGGTGCTGCGTGAGGTGGTCAAGGACCCGGCGCAGTTGAAGCTGGTGGAGCAACTGGCAGCCTGGAAAGGCGATTACCCGCTGGACTCCACCAGTGCCACGCTGTTCAACCAGTTCCTGTTCAACCTCACTGACGCGGCGTTCCACCCGAAACTGGGCGATGGGATGTTCAAGACCTTGCTCACCACTCGGGTAGTGGACGCAGCCTTGCCGCGCCTGGCCGCTTCAGCGGATTCGCCGTGGTGGGATGGCCACCGCGCCGAGACCGTCAAGCTTGCCTGGGACAACAGCCTGCAACACCTCAAGGCGACCTTTGGTGACGACCCATCGCAGTGGCAATGGGGCAAGGCCCACACCCTGACCCACGGCCATCCACTGGGCTCGCAGAAGCCGTTGGACAAGATCGTCAACGTAGGCCCGTTTGCCGCTCCCGGCAGCCATGAAGTGCCCAACAACCAATCCGCACAGATCGGCCCGGCGCCGTGGCCGGTGACGTACGGGCCGTCGACCCGACGCCTGATTGATTTCGCCGATGCCGCACATGGGCTGACCATCAACCCGGTCGGGCAGAGTGGTGTGCCGTTCGACAAGCACTATTCCGATCAGGCGGAAACGTACATCGAAGGCGGGTATGAGCAGGCGCATTTCAATGATGAGGAAGTGACGGCGAATACTCGTAGTACGCTCAAGCTGTTGCCGGCCCGGACACCGCAATAACTGAAGAAACAAAAAACCAATGTGGGAGCGGGCTTGCTCGCGAATGCGGTGGATCAGTCAATACATCTGGTGACTGACACTCCGCATTCGCGAGCAAGCCCGCTCCCACATTTTGATTTGCGTTGTTGCTTCTAGCGGGTACGCAGCCGCCCCGGCGCCTCACCGTAGGTTTCCTTGAATTTCTTGCTGAACGCCGCCTGGGATTGATACCCCGCCCGAGCGGCAATATCCGTCAGGCTCAGCCGCGACTGATGCAGCAGGTTGAACGCCAGCTCCATGCGCAACTGCGTCAGCAACACCCACGGCGACACGCCCGCCACTTTGACAAACCCACGCATGAAGGTCGCCCGGGACATCGACGCGGCGCTGGCCAGGCTGTCGATGGTCCACTCATGCCCAGGATCCGCCAGCATCGCCTGCCAGGCCTTGCCCAGGCGTTTGTCGGTCAACAAGGCAAAGGTGCCCGCCACCGGCGCTTGCTGCGTCAGCCATGCCCGCAGGATCAGGGTGAACAACGCCGACGACAGCGCATCAATGAAAAACCGCGCCCCCAGCCGCTGCCCATCCGCCTCGCTGCGCAGCAGTGCGATCAATGCCGCCAACTGTCCATCGGCCTGCCACTGCCGGCTGGACACCACTAGGTAGTCCGGCAACGCACTGAACAGCAACGACTGGCGGTTGTAGCGAAAGCTGCCGCAGAGCATGTCCACGTCCGGCTGCTCACCGCCCAGGCGATGGATCGGCAGCAAGCCGCCTTCGATCACGGTCTGCGCCACCGGCTTTACCCGCGCGCCCTGGCTGCGCACCAGGTGCGTCGCGCCACCGGGCATCAACAGGATGTCGCCCTCCTCCAGCGTCACCTGCTGCCCGCCGGACAATTCGGCGCGGCAGGTGCCCGCCAGCACAATGTGATACGGCGCCACGCCCAGCGGCTCGGGCTCGTGGTCCATGGCCCAGGCGCCCTGGAACTGGCAACGCAAGTCCAGGCTGCCCCGCAGGTTGGCCAACGCGATGAGGGTGTCGATGGAGTTCATTTGCGAGCATCGGTCAAAAAGGTGAGTGGATCGAACAAAAGCGCCAAACCTGAACCGCGCACACTGGCTTCACACCCAACCCGTTCAGGAGTTAACACGATGTTCAATAACTGGTCCGACTTGCTGCCTACCGTGACGAAAGCCTTTGGCGCGCTGGGCAAGAGCAACCCGAAGATGGTCAAAGCCTACATGGCGCTGGGGGAAGCAGCCGAGGAAAATGACGTCCTCGATGCCAAGACCCGCGAGCTGATTTCCATCGCCGTGGCCATCACCACCCGCTGTGACGGCTGCATCGGCGTGCATGCCGACGCGGCGATCAAGGCCGGCGCCACCCGCGAAGAAGTGGCCGCGACCCTGGCCACCGCGATCTCGCTGAATGCCGGCGCGGCGTATATCTACTCGCTGCGCGCCCTGGAAGCCTATGACACGCTCAAACCGGCGCAGCAAAATTAAGCCGGAATTGTTGCGGCGTCACGCCCAGCCGGCGATTGAACACACTGCGCATGTGCTGGGCATCGCGAAAGCCGCATTGATACGCCACGGTCTTGAGCGGTGCGTGGGTGCTTTCGAGCATCACCCGCGCCGCATCCACCCGCGCCCGCTCGACGAACTCCGCCGGAGTGATCTGCGCCTCCCGGGCAAATACCCGCGAGAAGTTGCGCGCGCTCATGTTGGCGGCTTTGGCCAGGTCGGCGATGGTCAGGTCGCCCGTCAGGTTGGCCAATACATACAGCTGCACCAGCGCCACCGCCGAGGTGGCTTGCGCGTGGGGTGTCAGGAACGGGCTGAACTGCGACTGCCCGCCGGAACGCTGGGTGAACACCACCAGGCGCTTGGCCACGCTGAGGGCGACTTCCGGGCCGTGGTCCTGGGCCAGCAGGTACAGCGACAGGTCGATGCCCGCCGTCACCCCGGCCGAGGTGTAGAGGTTGCCGTCCTGCACATAGAGGCGGTCGGCTTCGACCTGGGCCGATGGGCATAAGGCGGCCAGGTCGGCAGCGTCGCCCCAGTGGGTGGTGACGGTGCGCCCGTCCAGCAACCCGGCGCGGGCGAGCATAAAGGCACCGTTGCAGATGGAGCCGAAGCGCCGGGCTCGCGCACTGGCGTCACGCAGCCATTGATTGAACACCGGGCCGAAATCCTCGAAGGGCAACTGAGGCCCGCCGGCCATCAACAGCAAGTCGTAAGGCTCGAGGGCCTCGCTGAAATGCCGGTGTGCCTGCAACGACAAGCCGTTGGAACAGGCCATGTTGCCGTGCCCCAGGCCAATCACCTCCAGCTGGTAATGCGCCTCGGGCGGCAGAAAACGGTTGGCCTCGCAGAACACATCCAGGGGGCCGGTCACGTCCAGTGACTGGACGCCGGGGAAGATCAGGATGGCGACGGTTTTGCCCATGAGCAGAAACACCTTTTTCTAACTGAATAAACACAACCCTTGTAGGAGCTGGCTTGCCGGCGATGCAGACACCTCGGTGTAGCAGGTATACCGAGGTGATGCTATCGCAGGCAAGCCAGCTCCTACATTTGATCGCGCATAGCCTTGGCGCGATATCGCGGCACATTGGCCGGGATCGCATCCTCGCCGCGATGGCCCCTTCGCGGGCGCGCGACCAGACTGGACTCATCGGCGCCACCCGGCGCTTTCTTGAGGAGAACGACCATGAGCACCACCATCGCCGGCATCAAGATCCCGGACAGCGCCCTGGCCAAGGCCACCACCGAATACATCCGCGACATCGAATCCGACCTGCTCTACCACCACTCCCGCCGGGTGTTCCTGTTCGGCGCATTGAGCGGCGAGCGCCAGCAGTTGGCCTATAACCCGGAGTTGCTGTACGTCGGCGCGATGTTCCACGACCTGGGCCTGGTGGAAGGTCACCGCAGTGACGACGAACGCTTTGAAGTGGACGGCGCCAACGCGGCGGCGGACTTTCTCAAGCCTTACGGGTTGAGCGATGACGACATCGAACAGGTGTGGTTGTCCATCGCCCTGCACACCACACCGGGGGTGCCCAAGCACTTGCGTCCAACCGTGGCGCTGGTGACCGCGGGCGTGGAAATGGATGTGCTGGGAATGGAGTACGCGGCGTTTACCAGCGTGCAGCGCGAAGCAGTGGTGCATGCGCATCCACGGGGTGAAGGGTTCAAGGAGTGCATCATCTGCGCGTTTGCCGACGGCCTGCGCCATCGTCCGCAGACCACGTTTGGCAACGTGAAGACCGATGTGCTGGTGGATCAGGAGCCGGGGTTCAAGCCGATGAATTTCGTCGAGGTGATTCGCAAGTCGCCTTGGACTGCTTAACCCGAATTGGAATGCAATCAAAATGTGGGAGCGGGCTTGCTCGCGAAGGCAGTGGATCAGTCAATACATCCGGTGACTGACACTGCGCTTTCGCGAGCAAGCCCGCTCCCACATTTTTGATCCGGTTTCTTCAGGGCTACCTGATTAGACCGGTGCTGGAGCCCGACGCGAATCCGCCGGCTTCTCCCAACCATCCGCAGCCGCTTCTTCAATCGCCTGCTGGATCGCTTTCTTGCGATGCTCTTCGGCACGGCGGCTGAAGAACCACACCAGGAAGGTCACGATCGACACCGCCAACAGAATCAGGCTGGCCACGGCGTTGATCTCGGGTTTAACCCCCAGGCGCACCGCCGAGAATACTTCCATCGGCAACGTGGTCGAACCCGGCCCCGACACGAAGCTGGCCAACACCAGGTCATCCAGCGACAGCGCGAACGACATCATGCCGCCCGCCGCCAGCGACGGCGCGATCATCGGGATGGTGATCAGGAAGAACACCTTCCACGGCCGCGCACCCAGGTCCATGGCTGCCTCTTCAATCGACAGGTCCAGCTCACGCAAGCGCGCCGACACCACCACCGCCACATACGCCGAACAG
The DNA here is from genome assembly GCF_013385565.1 of Pseudomonas sp. E6002. Classification (NCBI taxonomy): domain Bacteria; kingdom Pseudomonadati; phylum Pseudomonadota; class Gammaproteobacteria; order Pseudomonadales; family Pseudomonadaceae; genus Pseudomonas; species Pseudomonas sp. E6002. The sequence continues at coordinate 323,957 of NZ_JACAPT010000009.1, forward strand.
AACGTGGTGTGGGCGATCCAGATGGTCACCAGGCCACGTTCCTGCGGCCAGCCGATCATCTGCGCCATGGCCACGAACAGCAGCAACAGCGACAGGCCGGTGATCACTTCCGGCATCACCAGCGGCGCCGTCACCAGGCCGCCGAACAGCGTGCGGCCCTTGAACTGGCTGATGCGCGTCAGCACGAACGCCGCCAATGTACCGAGTGCCACTGCCGCAATCGCGGTGTAGCAGGCGATTTCCAGGGAACGACCGACCGAGCCCATCAACTGGGTGTTGTCCAACAGGCCGACGTACCACTTGATCGACCAACCGCCCCACACCGTCACCAGTTTGGATTCGTTGAACGAGTAGATCACCAGGATCAGCATCGGCAGGTAGATGAACAGCAACCCCGCCACCAGCATGAAGCTTGAGAAACTGACGCGCTTCATATCTTGCCCTCCATCTCTTTGGCTTGGCTGCGGTTGAACAGGATGATCGGCACGATCAGGATCGCCAGCATCACCACCGCCAGGGCAGACGCCACCGGCCAGTCACGGTTGTTGAAGAATTCTTGCCACAACACTTTACCGATCATCAGGGTTTCCGGACCGCCCAGCAGTTCCGGGATCACGAACTCGCCCACCACCGGGATAAACACCAGCATGCAGCCGGCGATGATGCCGTTCTTGGACAGCGGCACGGTGATTTTCCAGAAGCTGTTGAAGGTGCTCGAACCCAGGTCCGACGCGGCTTCCAGCAGGCTCTGGTCGTGCTTCACCAGGTTGGCGTACAGCGGCAGGATCATGAACGGCAGGTACGAATAGACCACGCCGATATACACCGCAATGTTGGTGTTGAGAATCTGCAGCGGTTCGTTGATCAACCCGATGGACATCAGGAAGCCGTTGAGCAAGCCGTTGTTGCTGAGGATGCCCATCCACGCATAGACCCGGATCAGGATCGCAGTCCAGGTCGGCATCATGATCAGCAGCACCAGCACGGTCTGGATTTCCTTGCGTGCGCTGGCAATGGCGTAGGCCATCGGGTAGCCGATCAGCAGGCAGAGGATGGTGCTGAAAAACGCCATCTTCAGCGAGCCCAGGTACGCCGCGATGTACAACTCGTCATCGCCCAGCATCCCGTAGTTGGCCAGGTTCAGCACCAACTGCAGTTTCTGTTCAACGAAGGTGTAGATCTCGGTGTAAGGCGGGATCGCTACGTCGGCTTCGGCAAAGCTGATCTTCAAGACGATGAAGAACGGCAGCATGAAGAACAGGAACAACCAGAGGAAAGGGATCCCGATGACCACATGCCGGCCACCGGGGGTTATTCGTTGCAGCTGGCGTTTGAACTTCTTCATGTTCATGAGCGAAGTACCACGCCGCTGTCGTCTTCCCACCACACGTACACCTGGTCGCCCCAGGTAGGGCGCTGGCCACGGCGTTCGGCGTTGGCCACGAAGGATTGCACCAGCTTGCCGCTCGGCAATTCGACGTAGAACACCGAATGGCCGCCGAGGTAGGCGATGTCATGCACCTTGCCGCTGGACCAGTTGTGCTCGCAGGTCGGCATTTCGGTGGTCACCAGCAGCTTTTCAGGGCGGATGGCGTAGGTCACCGACTTGTCTTCCACCGAAGTGGCGATGCCGTAGCCGACGTAGATATCGCGGTCCAGGTCCGGGCACTTGAGTACCGCGTGGCCTTCGGCGTCGTCCACCACCTGGGTGTCGAAGATGTTGACGTTGCCGATGAACTCGCACACCAGGCGGCTGGTCGGCGTTTCATAGATGTCGATCGGGCTGCCGATCTGGGCGATCCAGCCCAGGTGCATGATCGCGATGCGCTCGGCCATGGTCATGGCCTCTTCCTGGTCGTGGGTCACCATCACGCAGGTCACGCCCACGCGCTCGATGATCTCCACCAGCTCCAGTTGCATCTGCGAACGCAGCTTCTTGTCGAGTGCGCCCATCGGCTCATCGAGCAGCAGCAGTTTCGGACGCTTGGCCAGGGAACGCGCCAGCGCCACCCGCTGACGCTGGCCGCCGGACAGCTGGTGCGGCTTGCGCTTGGCGTACTGGCTCATCTGCACCAGCTTGAGCATCTCGGCCACACGGGCGTCGACCTCGGCCTTGGGGATCTTGTCCTGCTGCAGGCCAAACGCGATGTTCTGGGCCACGGTCATGTGGGGGAACAAGGCGTAGGACTGGAACATCATGTTGATCGGCCGCTCGTACGGCGGCATGTCGGTGATGTCCACACCGTCGAGGTAAATGCGTCCTTCCGTTGGGCGCTCGAAGCCTGCGAGCATGCGCAGCAAGGTGGATTTGCCCGAACCCGATCCGCCGAGCAAGGCGAAGATTTCGCCTTTCTTGATTTCCAGGGACACATCGTCCACCGCAATCGTCTCGTCGAACTTCTTCGTGACCCGGTCGATTTTGACCAGCACCTTTTTCGGTGTCTGGTCGCCCTCGAGGGCTTTCTTATAGGCGCCGGAGGCAACTGCCATTTACGAAACTCCCAGAATAAAAAGAGTGCAGCTCGCCCAATACGGGCCAGCCTTGGATAGTTTGAGCGTTAAGCCTTACTTGCCCGTCTTGACCTTGGTCCAGCTACGGGTCATCAAACGTTGCACTTTCGGGGGTAGCTCGAAGTTGACAAAAGTCCGGTCGAGAACCGCCTGCGGTGGGTAAACCGCTTCGTCGGTGCGTATCGATTGCTCCATCAGTTTGTCCGCCCCTGGGTTAGGGTTGGCGTAACCGACGTAATCACTGACCTGAGCGATCACTTCAGGTTTCAGCAAATAGTTGATGAAGGCGAGGGCCTCTTTGACGTTGGTGGCATCCTTGGGGATGGCCAGCACGTCGAACCACAGGTTGCCGCCTTCTTTCGGAATCACGTAGGCGATGTTCACGCCCTTGCCCGCCTCGGCTGCACGAGCCTTGGCCTGGAACACATCACCGGAGAAGCCGGCCGCCACGCAGATGTTGCCGTTGGCCAGGTCCGAGATGTATTTGGAAGAATGGAAGTAGGTCACGTAGGGACGCACTTTCAGGAGTTTCTCTTCAGCCTTCTTGTAGTCTTCAGGGTTGGTGCTGTTGGGGTTGAGGCCCATGTAGTTGAGCACCGCCGGCAGCATTTCATCCGCCGAGTCCATGAACGACACACCGCACGTGGCCAGCTTCTTCATGTTTTCCGGCTCGAACAGCACGGCCCAGGAGTCGATCTTGTCGACGCCCAGCACTTCCTTGACCTTGTCGACGTTGTAGCCAATGCCGTTGGTGCCCCACAGATACGGCACGGCGTACTGGTTGCCCGGGTCGTTCTTTTCCAGGCGCGTGAGCAGCGCCGGGTCGAGGTTGGCGTAGTGGGTCAGTTGCGACTTGTCGAGCTTCTGGAACGCGCCGGCCTTGATCTGCTTGCCGAGGAAGTGGTTCGACGGCACGACCACGTCATACCCGGTACGCCCGGCGAGCAACTTGCCTTCCAGGGTTTCGTTGGAATCAAACACGTCGTAGACCGGCTTGATGCCGGTGGCCTTTTCAAAGTTGGCCAGGGTGTCCGGGCCGATGTAGTCCGACCAGTTATAAATATGCACAGTCGGCGCGGCCTGCACGCTGACAGCCAGCGTGATACCTGCACCCACCAGCAAGGCTTTGCGAAATAAAGAAATTGGCAAGTGGAGGTCCTCTTAAATAGTTGGGCCCGAAGTTGTTGCCCGGCAACAAAACCGGCGCGCAACTTACCCTCGATAAACCGATCCGGCAAAACTTTCTGTCATTTAATTGTTTCGCTAACCACCGCGCGCATCGCGGCAGTTAGCAAAACAGGTATCAAAGCGGCTTTACTTGCCCGATTTGATTTTGGTCCAGCTGCGGGTCATTTCCCGCTGAGTAGCAGCCGGCAAGTCAGCAATGGCATACAGCTTGGCTTGCACGTCCGCTGGCGGATAAATGCCTGGGTCGCTGGTGATGTCTTTGTCGACCAACGCGGTAGCTTTCTCGTTACCGTTCGGGAAACGTACGCTGTTGGTAATGCCCGCCATGACTTCCGGCTTCAGCAGGTAGTTCATGAACTTGTAGGCAGCGTCGACGTTTTCGGCATCTTTAGGGATGGCGACCATGTCATAGAAGCTGCCGGCACCTTCTTTCGGAATGTCATAGGCAACCTTGACCTTGCCACCGGCTTCAGCCGCGCGGGACTTGGCCTGTTGCACGTCACCCGAATAACCCACGGCTACGCAGATGTTGCCGTTGGCCAGGTCGGAAATGTACTTGGACGAGTGGAAGTAGCCGATCGAAGGACGCAGCTTGAGGAACAGGGCCTCGGCTTGCTTGAGGTCTTCCTTCTTCTGGGTGTCGGTCGGCAGGCCCAGATAATGCAGTGCCACTGGCAGCATTTCGGTTGGCGAATCGAGGAAGCTCACACCGCAGCCTTTGAGCTTGGCGAGGTTTTCCGGCTTGAGGATGGTGTCCCACGAGTCGATCTTGTCGATGCCCAGTGCGGCCTTGACCTTCTCCGGGTTGTAGCCGATGCCGATCGAGCCCCACATGTACGGGAAGGCGTGCTTGTTGTCCGGGTCGCTGATGGACACGGCTTTAAGCAGGGACTTGTTCAAGTTGTCGTAGTTCGACAGCTTGGACTTGTCCAGTTCCTGGTAAACACCGGCCTTGATCTGCTTGGCGAGGAAGTTGTTCGACGGCACGACAATGTCGTAGCCGGACTTGCCTGCCAGCAACTTGGCTTCCAGGGTTTCGTTGGAGTCGAACACGTCATAGACCACCTTAATCCCGGACTCTTTTTCAAAGTTCGCGATGGTGTCCGGTGCGATGTAGTCGGACCAGTTATAAACGTGCAGCACTTTATCGTCGGCGTGTGCCGCGCCTGCCATGGCCCCCATCAGGGACAAGGCCAGGAGGGTCTTGCCAGCGTTCTTCAAACCTAATGCCTTCATTCGGTCATGCTCCAATTTTTTCTTTTTTGGGCCACGTTCGTTCTTTAATTACAACGTGTTTCGCAGCCCGTCTAAGGGCGACAAAACAGGGCGACAGTCTGGCAAGTTCAGGGGCTGGCTTTCAACCAATGCCCCGCTTTTCTAACATCCCAGAGGCAGCGCCCGACAGGCGCTGCGTTCTGAGCCTAGCATTTAGCCCTGCAATGCCGCCAAAGTCAGGTCCAGGCAGTGCCGCGCCTTGGTCACCAACTCGTCTATCTCGGCCTTGCTGATCACCAACGGTGGCGAAATGATCATGGTGTCGCCCACGGCGCGCATAATCAGGCCATTCTCGAAGCAGAACGTGCGGCAGATCATGCCAACACCACGGCCTTCATAACGCTTGCGCGTTGCCTTGTCCTGAACCAGTTCGATGGCACCGAGCATGCCCACACCGCGAACTTCACCCACCAGCGGGTGATCAGCCAGTTCCCTCAAACGCTTTTGCAAATAGGGTGCCGTTTCGTCGTGCACGTGCTTAACAATTTGTTCATCGCGCATGATGCGGATGTTTTCCAGGGCTACCGCTGCCGCCACCGGGTGACCGGAATAGGTGAAGCCGTGGTTGAAATCACCGCCTTCGTTCAGCACGGCGACCACTTCGTCGCGCACGATCAGGCCGCCCATCGGGATGTAGCCGGAGGTCAGGCCCTTGGCGATGGTCATCATGTCGGGCTTGAGGCCGTAGAAATCGCTACCGAACCACTCACCGGTGCGGCCAAACCCACAGATCACTTCGTCAGCCACGAACAGGATGTCGTACTTGGCGAGGATTTCCTTGATGCGCGGCCAGTAGCTGTCTGGCGGCACGATCACGCCACCGGCACCCTGGATCGGCTCGGCAATAAAGGCACCGACGTTGTCCACGCCCAGTTCCAGGATCTTCTCTTCCAGCTGGTTGGCCGCCCACACGCCGAATTCTTCCGGGCTCATGTCGCCGCCTTCGCCGAACCAGTAAGGCTGGGCGATGTGGACGATGCCCGGGATCGGCAAGTCGCCTTGTTCATGCATATAAGTCATGCCGCCCAGGCTGGCGCCGGCCACGGTTGAACCGTGGTAGCCATTCTTGCGGCTGATGATGGTTTTCTTGTTCGGCTGGCCTTTGATCGCCCAGTAGTGGCGGACCATACGCAGCATGGTGTCGTTGCCTTCGGAGCCGGAGCCGGTGAAGAACACGTGGTTCATGCCTTGCGGGGCGATATCGGAGATGGCTTTGGCCAGTTCCAGCACCGGCGGGTGGGCGGTCTGGAAGAACAGGTTGTAGTAAGGCAGTTCTTTCATCTGCTTGGCGGCCGCATCAGCCAGTTCATCGCGACCGTAACCGATCGCCACGCACCACAGGCCGGCCATGCCGTCGAGAATCTTGTTGCCTTCGCTGTCCCACAGGTAAACGCCGTGGGCTTTGGTGATGATCCGTGGGCCTTTCTCTTTCAATTGCTTGAAGTCGCTGAACGGCGCCAGGTGGTGATCGCTGCTCAAGGCTTGCCATTCACGGGTTTGCGGGTTGTTGCTGGACATACCAATCTCCTAGATGTTTCAGGTGAGGACGCGCCGTTTGAAGGGCGCGCCCGGCGCATCAGACGGCGAAGAGCAGGAATTCCCGCTCCCACGAACTGATCACGCGCTTGAAGTTTTCATGCTCGGCCCGCTTGACCGCGACGTAGCCTGTGATGAATTTGTGACCCAGGTATTTCTCGATGGTCTTGCTGTTTTCCATGCGTTCCAGGGCGTCTTCGATGGTCAGCGGCAGGCGCAGGTTGCGGCGCTCGTAACCACGGCCCACCACCGGTGCGCTTGGGCTGATGCCTTCGACCATGCCGATGTAGCCACACAGCAAGCTGGCGGCAATCGCCAGGTACGGGTTGGCGTCGGCGCCCGGCAGGCGGTTTTCCACCCGACGGTTTTGTGGGCCGGCGTCCGGAACCCGCAGGCCAACGGTGCGGTTCTCTTCGCCCCACTCCACGTTGACCGGCGCCGAGGTGTCGGGCAGGAAGCGGCGGAACGAGTTGACGTTAGGGGCGAACAGCGGCAACAGCTCGGGGATGAATTTCTGCAGGCCGCCGATGTGGTGCAGGAACAGCTCGCTCTTGGTCCCGTCTTCATTGGAGAACACGTTCTTGCCGGTGGCGATATCGATGATGCTCTGGTGCAGGTGCATTGCACTGCCGGGCTCGCCGGTCATGGGCTTGGCCATGAAGGTGGCCGCCACGTCGTGCTTGAGCGCCGCTTCGCGCATGGTGCGCTTGAACACCAGGATCTGGTCGGCCAGGGACAGTGCGTCGCCGTGACGGAAGTTGATTTCCATCTGCGCCGTGCCGTCTTCGTGGATCAGCGTGTCGAGGTCCAGTTCCTGCAATTCGCACCAGTCGTAGACGTCTTCGAACAACGGGTCGAATTCGTTGGCCGCTTCTATAGAGAAGGACTGGCGGCCAGTCTCCGGGCGACCGGAACGGCCAATCGGCGGTTGCAGCGGGAAGTCCGGGTCTTCGCAGCGTTTGGTCAGGTAGAACTCCATCTCCGGCGCCACGATGGGCTGCCAGCCTTTATCGGCGTAGAGCTTGAGGACTTTCTTGAGCACGTTGCGCGGCGACAGCTCGATCGGGTTGCCTTGCTTGTCGTAGGTGTCGTGGATCACCTGGGCCGTAGGCTCTATGGCCCAGGGCACGAGGTACACCGCGTTCTCGTCCGGGCGGCAGATCATGTCGATGTCGGCCGGGTCGAGCAATTCGTAATAGATGTCGTCTTCGACATAGTCGCCGGTCACGGTCTGCAACAGAACGCTTTCGGGCAGGCGCATGCCTTTTTCGGCGATGAACTTGTTGGTCGGCGAGATCTTGCCCCGGGTGATGCCGGTGAGGTCGCCAATCATGCATTCGACTTCTGTGATCTTGTGGTCTTTCAACCAATCGGTGAGCTGGTCGAGGTTGTTACTCATAAATGCCTCTGGGCTGTGTTTCCTGACATCCATTAAAGGTCAGGCGTAAGTTGACGCAGCATCCGCGTCGCGTTGCATCACCCGCTTTCGACAGGCATTGCCAAATGCCTGGAAGATTGCGAGGTAGTGCGGGTTAGAGCTTACCTGCCATTCGGGGTGCCATTGCACTCCTAAAGCAAAAGCCTTGCCCGCGGGCACTGAAAAGCCTTCGATCAGGCCATCCGGCGCGGTGGCCTCGACCTGGAAACCGGCCGCCAGGCGATCAATGCCCTGTGAATGAATCGAGTTGACCTGGATCGTCGACGGCAAGCCCAGGCTTGCCAATACCCCATTCGGGGAGATGGTTACCGGATGTGCCGGGCCGTACTGGATGTCCAGCGGCTGGGTGTCGTCTTCGCGGTGATCCATCATGCCCGGCACTTCATGAACCTTCTGGTGCAGGCTACCGCCAAACGCCACGTTCATTTCCTGGAAGCCACGGCAAATCCCCAGTACCGGAACACCGGCCGCTATGGCTGCACGCAGCAGCGGCAGGGTGGTTTGGTCCCGTGCAGAATCATGAGCAGTCCCGGGCGCGCTGGCCGGACCGTCGTAGTGAAAGGGTTCGATATTGGAAGGTGAGCCGGTAAATAGAATGCCGTCCAGGCCGTCAAGAATATTGGCCGGGTCGAGCAGATCCGCCAGGGACGGAATAATCAACGGCAAGCCCTTGGCAGCGGTGGCCACTGCACGGACGTATTTGTCGCCACTGATGTGATAAGCATGCAGACCGACCTGTTTGGAGCAGGCGGTGACGCCGATTAACGGCAGGCGAGACATGAAGCACCCCGGTATTATTGCTGTTATGGGTTTGAATCGAGCTTAGCCTTGTTCATTTTTTTACACAACACCCCCGTAAAAAATACAACACGGCCCGCTCAAACGTGCTGGTTCCAAGAGCCCCAATCCCAAAAAATTGCCCCAAAAAGCCCCAAAAAAGCCCTCACGGCGCTTTTTTAGGGCAAAAAAGGCCTCGCTTGACTTCGGCATGCCGTTCGGGTTGACTGAAACCCGAAGAGATCAATGATTGATATTTTTAACAACAAAGGTGTTGCATCATGTCGGTACCCCCGCGTGCCGTTCAGCTTAACGAAGCGAACGCGTTCCTTAAGGATCATCCTGAGGTTCTGTACGTAGACCTTCTAATTGCGGATATGAATGGTGTGGTGCGCGGCAAGCGCATCGAACGCACCAGCCTCCACAAGGTTTACGAGAAGGGCATTAACCTGCCTGCCTCTCTATTTGCCCTGGATATCAACGGCTCAACGGTGGAAAGCACCGGCCTGGGTCTGGACATCGGTGATGCTGACCGAATCTGTTATCCAATCCCCGACACCCTGTGCAATGAACCCTGGCAAAAGCGCCCAACCGCGCAACTGCTGATGACCATGCACGAACTCGAAGGTGAACCTTTCTTCGCCGATCCTCGCGAAGTACTCCGCCAAGTTGTAAGCAAATTTGACGACCTCGGTCTGACCATCTGCGCCGCATTCGAGCTGGAGTTCTACCTGATTGACCAGGAGAACGTGAATGGCCGGCCACAACCGCCCCGCTCGCCGATCTCCGGCAAACGCCCGCACTCGACACAGGTCTACCTGATCGACGACCTCGACGAATACGTCGACTGCCTCCAGGACATTCTGGAAGGTGCAAAAGAGCAAGGCATCCCTGCCGACGCCATCGTCAAGGAAAGTGCCCCGGCGCAGTTCGAAGTGAACCTGCACCACGTTGCCGACCCTATAAAGGCCTGCGACTACGCGGTACTGCTCAAGCGCTTGATCAAGAACATCGCCTACGACCATGAAATGGACACCACCTTCATGGCCAAGCCTTACCCGGGCCAGGCAGGCAACGGCCTACACGTGCACATTTCGATCCTGGACAAGGACGGCAAGAACATCTTTGCCAGCGAGGATCCCGAGCAGAACGCCGCATTGCGTCACGCGATCGGCGGTGTGCTGGAGACCCTACCCGCCCAAATGGCGTTCCTGTGCCCTAACGTCAACTCCTACCGTCGTTTCGGCGCACAGTTCTACGTGCCGAACTCGCCGTGCTGGGGCCTGGATAACCGCACCGTGGCGATTCGCGTACCGACCGGCTCGTCCGACGCCGTACGTATCGAACACCGTGTGGCCGGGGCTGATGCCAACCCTTACCTGCTGATGGCTTCGGTATTGGCGGGCGTGCATCACGGCCTGACCAACAAGATCGAGCCTGGCGCACCGGTGGAAGGCAACAGCTACGAGCAGAACGAACAGAGCCTGCCGAACAACCTGCGTGATGCACTGCGCGAGTTGGACGACAGCGAGGTGATGGCCAAGTACATCGATCCTAAATACATCGATATCTTCGTCGCCTGTAAGGAAAGTGAGCTGGAGGAGTTCGAACACTCCATCTCCGACCTTGAGTACAACTGGTACCTGCATACCGTGTAAGCGGTTGCCGGGCTAAAAAGAACGCCGCAGGCCTTTGGCCTACGGCGTTTTTTTATGGCCGTTGTGGCGAGGGAGCTTGCTCCCGCCGGGCTGCGAAGCGGCCCCAATAAGAACCCCGGGTTCTTTCAGGCGGAACCGAGGTGCAGGTCTTGGGCCTGCTGCGCAGTCCAGCGGGAGCAAGCTCCCTCGCCACAGGGTATGGATCATCCAGTGGCTCTGCGTACAATGCCCGCTGCCCTGTAGGAGACTTCAATGAATCGCCCTGCCACTCCTCGCAAACCCCGCGCCCGCAGCCAGGCCCGGATCGACGCGATCCTCGATGCCGCCCGCACCTTGCTGGCCGCCGAAGGCGTGGCCAGCCTGTCGATCTACAGCGTGGCCGAGCGGGCGCAGATTCCACCGTCATCGGTGTATCACTTCTTCGCCAGCGTGCCGGCGTTGCTGGAGGCGCTGACCGCTGACGTCCATGCGGCCTTTCGCGCGGCCATTCAGGCGCCCATCGATCATGATTCACTCAAGCACTGGCGCGACCTGTCCTGCGTGGTGGAGCAGCGCATGCTCAGCATCTACAGCAACGACGCCGCCGCCCGCCAATTGATCCTGGCCCAGCACGGGTTGACCGAAGTGACACAGGCCGACCGCCAGCACGACCTGGAGCTGGGAAACCTGATGTTTGAGGTGTTCAACCGGCACTTTGAGGTGCCGAGCCTGCCCGCCGATGTCGACGTGTTTGCCCTGGCCCTGGAACTGAGCGACCGCGTCTACGCGCGCTCGGTGCATCAGCATGGGCAAATCACCCCGCGCATGGCCGAGGAAGGCATGCGGGTGTTTGATGCGTATGTGGGGCTTTATCTGCCGGCGTTCTTGCCCAAGCGGGTGGCTGCGCTCTGATTTTTTGTTGCCTGTCCGGGCCTCTTCGCGAGCAAGCCCGCTCCCACATTCGACCGTATTCCAAAGGTAGAACTCGGTCAAATGTGGGAGCGGGCTTGCTCGCGAAAGCAATCTTGAGAACGACAAAAACCCCGACAGGCTTTCACCTTCGGGGTTTGTGCGAACCATTGATCACAACTTGGCGATCGACACCTCGGTGGATTTCACGAAGGCAATCACTTCACTGCCGATCACCAGTTCCAGCTCTTTCACCGAGCGGGTGGTGATCACGGAAGTGACGATACCGGACGCGGTCTGTACGTCGATTTCCGACAGCACGTCGCCTTCGACGATTTCCTTGATGGTGCCTTTGAACTGGTTACGCACGTTGATGGCTTTGATAGTCATGGTCGTTCTTCCTGTGTAAGACAAGTGAGTTATTGAGCCCAACGCAATTGCGTAGGCAGCGGTGAAACAGGTTCGGGTTCCGGCGGGGTGCCGGGCAGCGACAACACACGGTTAAGCACTTCGGTTTCCAGCGCCGCCAGGCGGTGGGAGCCACGCACCCGCGGACGTGGGAGTTCCACGTGCAGGTCGAGGCCGATTTCGCCGTCTTCGATCAAAATCACCCGGTCGGCAATGGTCACGGCTTCGCTGACGTCGTGGGTCACCAGCAACACGGTGAAGCCGTGCTTCTGCCAGAGGTTCTCGATCAGTTGCTGCATCTCGATCCGGGTCAGGGCATCCAGCGCCCCCAGCGGTTCGTCCAGCAGCAACAGGCGCGGTTGGTGGATCAGGGCGCGGGCCAGGGCCACGCGCTGCTTCTGGCCACCGGACAACGCCGCCGGCCACTCATTGGCGCGCTCGGCCAGGCCGACCGCTTCCAGCGCTTCCAGTGCCTGCGGGCGCCAGTTGCCCTTGAGGCCAAGGCCCACGTTGTCGATGATCTTTTTCCACGGCAGCAGGCGCGCTTCCTGGAACATCAACCGCGTGTCTTCAATCGCTTCGCTCAGCGGCGCGGAGCCGGCGAGCAGTTCGCCGCCGCTGGCTTTGTCCAGCCCGGCCAGCAGGCGCAGCAAGGTACTTTTGCCGCAGCCACTGCGGCCCACGACCGCCACGAATTGACCGGCAGGAATATGCAGGTCGATTTCCTTCAGCACTTCCCGCGAACCGAAAGCCTTGCGCAACTTGCGCACTGCCAGGGGAATGCCCCGCAGCAGGCGTGGAGGTTGTTGAGCGGTCATGCCGCACCTCCTTTATTCAGTTGATAAGCCGGGTGCCAGCGCAGCCAGACTCGCTCCAGGCCTCGCGCCGCCAGGTCTGCCAGCTTGCCGAGGACCGCGTAAAGCACGATCGCCAGAACCACCACGTCGGTCTGCAGGAATTCCCGGGCGTTCATCGCCAGGTAGCCGATACCGGAACTGGCGGAGATGGTTTCCGCGACGATCAACGTCAGCCACATAAAGCCCAGCGCGAAGCGCACGCCCACCAGAATCGAAGGCAAGGCGCCCGGCAAAATCACTTGGCGAAACAGGCTGAAACCGGACAGGCCATAACTGCGGGCCATTTCCACCAGCGCCGGGTCGACGTTGCGGATGCCGTGGTAAGTATTGAGATAGATCGGGAACAGCGTGCCGAGGGCGACCAGGAATATCTTCGCCGTCTCGTCGATGCCGAACCACAGGATCACCAGCGGGATCAGCGCCAGGTGCGGCACGTTGCGGATCATCTGCACCGAGCTGTCCAGCAGGCGTTCACCCCAGGTCGACAGGCCGGTAATAAAACCCAGGGTCAGGCCGATGCTGCCGCCGATCACAAAGCCCAGGCCCGCACGCCAGCCGCTGATGGCCAGGTGGGTCCAGATTTCGCCGCTGCGCACCAGGCTGACACCTGCTTCGATCACCGCGCTGGGTGCCGGCAGAATGCGCGTCGACAACCAGCCGGCCGAGACGGACAGCTGCCATACCGCCAGCAACAGGATCGGCAGCGCCCAGGGCGCCAATCGATGACTTAACTTTTCAAGGTTCATGGCGGCGCCTCAGCTCTGGGACGCAGCTTTGGGAAGAATGTCGTTGGCGACCATTTCGCCGAACGGGCTGACGTAGCCGGCGCCTTTCGGCAGCTCGGGACGCTCGATGTCCAGGTGCGGGAATAGCAGCTCAGCCACGCGATACGACTCTTCCAGATGTGGGTACCCGGAGAAGATAAAGGTGTCGATACCGAGGTCCGCGTATTCCTTCACCCGCGCGGCCACGGTCGGACCATCGCCCACGAGTGCCGTGCCGGCGCCACCGCGTACCAGGCCTACGCCCGCCCACAGGTTGGGGCTGACTTCCAGGTTGTCGCGACTGCCGCCGTGCAAGGCGGCCATGCGTTGCTGGCCTACGGAATCAAAGCGCGACAACGACGCCTGGGCGCGGGCGATGGTTTCATCGTCCACGTGGGAGATCAGTTTGTCGGCGGCCTGCCAGGCTTCGGCGTTGGTTTCACGCACGATCACATGCAGGCGAATGCCGAAGCGCAGGGTACGCCCGAGCTTGGCGGCCTTGGCGCGAACCTGTGCAATCTTTTCCGCCACCGCGGCCGGTGGCTCGCCCCAGGTCAGGACCATTTCCACTTGTTCGGCTGCCAGGTCCTGGGCCGCTTCGGAAGAGCCACCGAAATACAGCGGCGGACGCGGTTGCTGGATCGGCGGATAGAGCAACTTGGCGCCTTTGACGCTGATGTGCTGGCCGTCGTAATCGACGGTCTCGCCTTCCAGTACGCGGCGCCAGATGCGGGTGAACTCCACCGACGCCTGGTAACGCTCTTCATGGCTCAGGAACAAACCGTCGCCGGCCAATTCATCCGGGTCTCCACCGGTCACCAGGTTGAACAACGCGCGGCCGCCGGACAGACGATCCAGGGTCGCGGCCTGACGCGCAGCCACCGTCGGGGAAATGATCCCGGGGCGCAGCGCGACAAGGAATTTCAAGCGTTGGGTCACCGGGATCAGCGACGCCGCCACCAGCCACGAATCCTCGCAGGAGCGGCCGGTGGGGATCAGTACCCCGCCGAAGCCAAGGCGGTCGGCCGCCTGGGCCACTTGCTGCAAGTAGCCGTGATCAACGGCGCGAGCGCCTTCGGCGGTGCCAAGGTAATGGCCGTCGCCGTGGGTAGGCAGAAACCAGAAAATATTGAGGCTCATGGAGTTGTCTCCTGAAGAAGTCGGATTACGGCGCTTTGGCAACGGCGGCAGGTGGTGTCCAGATCACGTCCTTGATGCTCAAGGGTTTGGGGATCAATTTGAGTTGGTAGAAGCTGTCGGCGATTTTCTGCTGCGCCGCGATCACTTCAGGCGTCAGGAACTGCGCACCGTAGCCCTGGCGTTTTACCGAGGTCAGGGTGATGTCGGCCGGCAGGCCCAGCAGCGGAGCAACTTGTTCGGTGACTTGTTCCGGGTTGGCCTTGGACCATTCGCCCACGGCGCGGACTTCTTCCACCAGCGTCTTGATCACTTCAGGGTGTTTTTCGGCGTACGGCTTGGTGGCCAGGTAGAACTGATGGTTGTCGGCAATGCCGGTGCCGTCACGCAGGGTGCGGGCTTGCAGTTGCTTCTCGGCGGCTGCCTGGTACGGGTCCCAGATCACCCAGGCATCGACGCTGCCACGCTCGAACGCGGCGCGGGCATCGGCGGGCGGCAGGAACACGGTCTGCACGTCGGTGTATTTCAGGCCGGCATCTTCCAGGGCACGTACCAGCAGGTAATGCACGTTGGAGCCTTTATTGAGGACGACTTTCTTGCCCTTGAGGTCTTGCACCGATTTGATCGGCGAGTCTTTCGGTACCAGGATCGCTTCGCTGGTAGGCGCCGGCGGTTCATAGGCGACGTAGAGCAGATCGGCACCGGCAGCCTGGGCGAACACTGGCGGGGTTTCACCCGTCACGCCGAAGTCGATGGAGCCTACGTTCAACCCTTCCAGCAGCTGCGGGCCGCCGGGAAACTCGGTCCACTGCACTTGCACGCCCTGCTCGGCCAGGCGCTTTTCCAGCGAGCCCTTGGCCTTGAGCAGCACCAGGGTGCCGTATTTCTGATAGCCGATCCGCAAGGTTTCGGCGGCCTGGGCTTGAACGATGGCGCCGAAGGACACAGCCGCAGCAAACAGTGCGACCAGACCACGACGCAAGATGACAGTGCGCATGGCGCTCTCTCCAAATATACGATTAGGGGGTTGGCTGCACCTGCTTGGCCGTTGGCGGCTGAGTAAGGTGAGTAGTACTTGTCGAATTCAGGTAAAGCTGGGTAAGGCTTAAATGCTCCAGCGAGCACTCAACAAACGTTCATTCAACACATTGGGGTCAAGGGGTTTCGGGCGGCGGGCCATGGCGCTGTAGAACGTCTCCAAAGCCTCGCTCAAGCGTTGTTCCAGCACCGGCACCAGTTGCGCCTGGGCGCTGCCTTCGCCGTAGGCGATCTGGCTGTCTTCGGCGAAAATCCCGTGGAGCAATTCCTGGGCTTTCAATGCCGACAGCACCGGCTTCAGCGCGTAGTCCACCGCGAGCATGTGGGCGATGCTGCCGCCGGTGGCCATCGGCAACACTATTTTGTGGGCCAGGGCGCGTTCAGGCAGCAGGTCGAGGATGGTTTTCAGCGCGCCGGAAAACGAAGCCTTGTACACCGGCGTGGCAATCACCAGGCCATCGGCGTTCGCCACTTGCTGCAACAGGTCGATGATTTTCGGGCTATCGAACCGCGCGTGCAGCAAGTCTTCGGCCGGGAAGTCCCGTATCTGATAACTCACCACTTCCACGCCTTGTTGCTGCAACCAGTTGCGGGTGTGATCCAGCAAGACCCCGGACCGGGAACGTTGGCTGGGGCTACCACCAAGTGTTACGACCAGCATGTAGGAAATTCCTTTGGAAAGTGTCGGCGGTTCGCTATGTGGCGATGGCGCCAAGATGGGACAGACCATATCAGCCAATTTATATATCTATAAATCTTATTTTTTCATTTGTTTATTCTTTAAATGCATATGCTGCCGACTAAATCGCAGGCATAAAAAAAGGCCGTCGAAACGGCCTTAAAACCCCTGCTATGTGAGACTTGAAATGCGCGCAAGTGTGGGAGCGGGCTTGCTCGCGAAAGCGGTGTGTCATTCAAAGATGCATCAACTGACAATGCGCATTCGCGAGCAAGCCCGCTCCCACATGTGGTTGTGTGTCAGCGATTCGGTTGAGGGGTGAGCCGCAGGTACGGCTTCACCGCCCGGTAACCCTTCGGAAAGCGTTTCTTGATCTCTTCCTCGTCCTTGAGCGACGGCACTATCACCACTTCGTCACCGTCCTGCCAGTTGGCCGGGGTCGCGACTTTGTGGTTGTCGGTCAGTTGCAGCGAGTCGATCACCCGCAGGATTTCGTGGAAGTTGCGACCGGTGCTGGCCGGGTAGGTGATGGTCAGGCGAATCTTTTTGTTCGGATCAATCACGAACAGCGAACGCACGGTAAGGGTGTCACTGGCATTCGGGTGGATCAGGTCGTACAGGTCGGAGACCTTGCGGTCAGCGTCGGCCAGGATCGGGAAGTTGACGATGGTGTTCTGGGTTTCGTTGATGTCTTCGATCCACTTGTGGTGGGAGTCCACCGGGTCCACCGACAGCGCAATGGCCTTGACGCCCCGCTTGGCGAATTCATCCTTGAGCTTGGCGGTGAAACCCAGCTCGGTGGTGCACACCGGGGTAAAGTCCGCCGGGTGGGAAAACAGCACGCCCCAGCTATCGCCCAGCCACTCGTGGAAGCGAATCTTGCCGGCGCTGGAATCCTGTTCAAAGTCGGGGGCGATGTCGCCCAGTCTGAGGCTCATGGTGTGGCTCCTGATGAGTGCTTATGGAGCCCACTGTGCCTGTGTCGCGGATTATTTAAAAAGAATAAATATCGATTTATCTAGACGATAAAGGAATATTAAAAATCTGTTCATTGGACTTGGCAACGGGCGTGGATCAACATCCGCTTCAAGGTTCGAGAAGGCCTTGAGACGCTGTACAAAGAGGGGTTCAGGACGGGCTTGCGGGGGTTGAGCCCGGCTTGAAAAGTAAAGCACCCTGCCCGGCATTGCGCCGGGCAAGGTTTTACGCTCTTACTTGAACGCGTAGGTGTAGCTGAGGATTACGCGGTTTTCGTCCTGGGAACGGGTGTTCGCCAGGTCGGTACGCCACATCGCGTTTTTCCAGGCAACGCCCAGGTTTTTCAGCGGACCTTCTGGAACAACGTAAGCCAGGGTCAGGTCGCGTTCCCACTCGTTACGCTCGCCGACGGTGGTGTCGATGTTGCTACCTTTGAGGTAAACCACACCGGCAGTCAGGCCAGGTACGCCGATCTTGGCGAAGTCATAGGCGTAGCGAGCTTGCCAGGTACGTTCGCCAGCACGGGCAAACTTCTGGATTTGCATGTCGGTGATGGTGCTGTTAGACGAGCCGTCACCTTGGTTCAGCCAAGGGAAGTCGCTGTCGCCCTTGGTGTACTGGTAGCCAGCACCGAAGGTGTGACCGGCAACCGAGTACAGCGCCAGGTAGCTGTACAGGTCGTTGTCGACCTTACCTTTGACCTTGGTGGCGTTGGTCGGATGATCCGAGTAGTAGCCGGAGGTGTAGTAACCGGCAGTATCACCGTTGGCACCGTTGTCACGGCTGCGGTAGTAGCGCAGGTCACTTTTCAGGACGCCAGGACCGATCGCCCAGTTGTGGACCAGGCCCAGGAAGTTCTGAGAGTAGAAATCCTTCAGCTCGCCGAAGTAGTACGAAGCGGTCAGGTCTTTGTTGATTTTGTAGTCAGCACCGGCGTAGTAGAACTTGTTGACGAAGTTACCAGCGTCGTAGTTCGAGCTGCCGTTGGCACCGGCCAGGGACAGACCTTCATTGTTGCTGGAGTTACGGCCTTTGGAGTGCTCGATCTGACCAGCAGTCAGGGTCAGGTCCTTGAACTCGTTCGAAGAGATCTCGCCGCCCTGGAAGGTTTGTGGCAACAGACGACCGTCGTTGGTCTTGATCACCGGGTTGTTCGGCTGCAAGGTACCGATCTTCAGCACGGTTTGGGAGATCTTGACCTTACCGGTCACGCCCAGGCTGGCGAAATCGTGAACGGCCTTGTTGCCATCACTTGGGAACACGGTGCCGCCGGAAGCAGTACCAGTGTAGTTACCGTGATCAGCGCGGCTGGAATCCAGACGCACGCCGTACAGGCCGATGGCGTCAAGACCGAAGCCCACAGTACCTTGGGTAAAACCCGAGATGAAACGCAGGTCGAAACCCTGACCCCATTCAGCGTTTTTGCTGCGGGTGTTCGAGGTAGCCGATGGCTTCAGATCGCGGTTGTCGGTGTTGATGTAAAAGTTACGTACGCCCAGCGTGATCTTGCTGTCATCGATAAAACCAGCGGCGCCTGCTTGTTGGGCGATTGCCCCCAAAGCTACGGCCAACGCCAATGTTGACTTCTTCATGTACCGCTCCTCTCATTTCTAATTTTTGTATTTCTTAGGTCTCGGGTCTGACGCCCTCGATCCACAGATGCGCGATTAGCACCGGATAGTGACTGACAAGTCAATCGTAACCTTGTGTGTCTACTACTTTCGTCTAACCGCAGTTAATTTGGTCCTTGCAGGGTAATGAGTTTTTCATACACCCAAAAAGAATTGTTTCGTCCTTTTTCATACCATTCAGGAATAACGCTTTCCATGGGACGGTCAAGCCGACAGGCGATGCCGCTCCATAAGCGTTTTCCGAAAGAGTATGTCTTTGCGCTTTTTTAGATCGTTTTGTGTTGACCAAACGGGGTCATACGTCACTCACGATCAAAAACGCGACGCCATCATGGCCAAACGCACATCATTCCGTCAATTTGTTACAGTTTTTGTATCGATGAAACTTTTCTGCCGTCCCAGCAATCCACCTCACCGTACCCGGTGATAATGTCACTTTGATGTCAGTTATATGTATAAATTGGCAAACCCTGTGTACAGGGCCGATGCATCCGCCGAGGAGCATGACTCGCCAAAGTGACAGGCGAGAGGATTGCCCCCTCGCCCCTTAGCCTTACAACGCCTTTTCGAAAATCTTCGAATTACGCTGATAGTTGTATAACGACGCCCGCGCCGACGGCAGGCGATCCACCGTGCTCGGCACAAAACCACGTTCGCGGAACCAGTGGGCGGTACGGGTCGTCAGCACGAAGAGCGTCTTCAAACCCTGGGCCCGGGCACGGGTCTCGATGCGCTCCAGCAGCTCGTCACCGCGACCGCCATGACGGTACTCCGGGTTCACGGCCAGGCACGCCAGCTCCCCTGCGTCGGAGTCGGCGATCTGATACAGCGCCGCACAGGCGATGATCATGCCTTCACGTTCCACCACGCTGAACTGCTCGATTTCCCGCTCCAGCACTTCCCGGGAACGACGCACCAGAATCCCCTGCTCTTCCAGCGGGCTGATCAGATCCAGCAACCCGCCGACGTCTTCAATCGCCGCTTCGCGCACCAGTTCGAACTGTTCCTGGGCCACCAGCGTACCGCCGCCATCCCGGGTGAACAGCTCGGTCAGCAAGGCGCCGTCTTCGGCATAACTGACAATGTGGCTGCGGCCTACGCCGCCACGGCAAGCTTCAGCCGCCGCGTCCAGCAATTCGGCCTGGTAGTTGTTGCCCAGGCGTTGCAGGTGCGCGGGCACCTGTTGCGGCCGCAATTCACGCACCAGGCGGCCGTGCTCGTCGATCAGGCCGAGATCGGCACCGAACAGCAGCAACTTGTCCGCGCCCAGGTCGATGGCCGCGCGGGTGGCGACGTCTTCACAGGCGAGGTTGAAGATTTCGCCGGTAGGCGAGTAGCCCAGCGGCGACAGCAGCACGATGGAGCGCTCGTCCAGCAGGCGGTTGATGCCCTTGCGGTCGACCCGGCGCACTTCGCCGGTGTGGTGATAGTCGACGCCTTCAAGCACACCGATCGGGCGCGCCGTCACCAGGTTGCCGCTGGCCACCCGCAGGCGCGAGCCCTGCATCGGCGAAGAGGCCATGTCCATGGACAAGCGCGCTTCGATAGCAATGCGCAGATGGCCGACCGCATCGATCACGCACTCCAGGGTTGCGGCATCGGTGATGCGCAAGCCTTCGTGGTAAGCCGGGGTCAGGCCGCGGGCGGCGAGGCGGGTTTCAATTTGCGGGCGCGAACCGTGGACCAGCACCAGTCGCACGCCCAGGCTGTGGAGCAGCACCAGGTCGTGGACGATATTGCCGAAGTTCGGGTGCTCTACACCATCGCCCGGCAGCATGACGACAAAAGTGCAATCCCGGTGGGCATTGATGTAAGGCGAAGCGTGACGAAGCCAATTGACGTATTCGGGCATAAAAACCTGGGCCTGTAATAAAAAGCAGCCAAAAATGGATGAATCGCAAAAACGCACAGCGGGCTGTTGGTTATCGTCGGAACAGGCTTGGCGACACGCTCGCTCTCCTTCTATGTACGGATGGGCAGGGGTTAATTTATGCAGGTGTCAGGCAGTAATGTTGAATCAGTTCACGCAATAGACGCACTGTAGGCGTCAAGCGTGACATTTCAAGGTACTCGCCTGGCTGGTGGGCGCAGGCGATATCGCCAGGGCCAAGCACCAGGGTCTCGCAACCAAGGCGCTGAAGATAAGGCGCTTCGGTGCCGAACGCCACTGCTTCGGCGCGATGACCGGTAAGTCGTTCAGCTACCCGCACCAACTCTGCATCCTCGGTCTGCTCGAACGGCGGCACTTCGGGGAACAGCGGCGCATAGTCGATCTTCACCTGATGGCGCTCGGCCAAGGGTTCAAGCTTCTGCCGGATGGCAGCGCGCAGCACCTGGGGATCCATGCCCGGCAGGGGCCGCAGGTCGAATTCCAGGGAGCATTGGCCGCAGATGCGGTTGGGGTTGTCGCCACCGTGGATGCAGCCGAAGTTCATGGTCGGCTGCGGCACGCTGAACTGCGGATTGCGGTATTCGCGCTGCCAGGCCAGGCGCAGGCCACGCAGTTCGCCAATGGCGTCATGCATGGCTTCGAGGGCGCTGTGGCCCAGGCTTGGGTCCGACGAATGGCCGCTGCGCCCGAGAATATCGATGCGCTCCATCATTACGCCCTTGTGCAGGCGGATGGGTTTGAGGCCGGTGGGTTCACCGATCACCGCCGCACGGCCCAAGGGACGACCCGCCTCGGCCAGTGCACGAGCACCGGCCATGGAGCTTTCTTCATCGCAGGTAGCAAGAATCAGCAGCGGCTGCTTGAAAGGCTGGTCGAGCAACGGCTGGACGGCTTCGATCACCAGGGCGAAAAAGCCCTTCATGTCACAGCTGCCCAGTCCTACCCAGCGGCCGTCGACTTCCGTCAGCTTGAGCGGATCGGTCTGCCATAGGGCGCCGTCGTACGGCACGGTGTCACTGTGGCCCGCCAGCACCAGGCCGCCAGGGCCGGTGCCGAAACTGGCCAACAGGTTGAATTTGCCTGGGCTGACCTGCTGGATGTCGCAGGCAAAGCCCAGGTCTGCCAGCCAGGTGGCGAGCAAATCGATGACCGGGCGGTTGGATTGGTCGAGAGAGGCCTGGGTACAACTGACCGAAGGCGCGGCAATCAGCGCGGCGAATTGTTCTTTCATGGACGGTAAAGGCATGCGCTGTCTCTCAACTTCCCGGACGAACCCCATCATAGAGCTATCTGAGTGACACAATAAACCGTTGCGGCACGTTGCCGGGCTCAGTCCTGTACACTGCACGACCTTGGCAGCCACTCTTTTCCCCGGCTGCGCTCCCGATCCTGGATTTTCCGGCCATGCAGAAAGAAACCGAAATCAAGCTCCGTGTCAGCCGCGAAACCCTCGCCGCGCTGCGTGAGCACCCGTTACTGAAAAAACGCAACAAAAGTGGCTGGGAACGCCGTGAGTTGATGAACCAGTACTTCGACACCCCGGAACGCGACCTGGCCCAGGCCAAAGTGGCCCTGCGCCTGCGCAAAGACGGCGACGAAGTGATCCAGACCCTCAAGACCCGTGGCCAGAGCGTCGCCGGCTTGTCGGAACGCAATGAGTACAACTGGGACCTGGCCAAAGCCAAGCTCGACGTGAAGAAACTCGACGGCGAATGCTGGCCCGAGCAACTGGCCGAGCTGGACAAAAAGACCCTCAAGCCGATCTTCACCACCGATTTCGTCCGCGAACGCGCTGAAATCGCCTGGGGCCGCGGCAAGGCCAAGGTGGTGATCGAAGCCGCCCTGGACCTGGGCCACGTGGTTGCCGGCAAGCAGAAAGAAGAAATCTGCGAGCTGGAACTGGAACTGCGCGAAGGCGACCCGGCCGCCCTGCTGGAGCTGGCCGCTGAACTGGCCGCGACCCTGGCGCTGATGCCGTGCGATATCAGCAAGGCCGAGCGTGGCTATCGCCTGTTCGACGCCAACAGCTACTCCCTGAGCCTGCCGGCACCGCTGCTGCACGCCGAAATGCCACTGGACGACGCATTTGCTGCCGTCATGTGCCATCTGTTGGGCAGCAGCCAGCGCCTGGCCGAGCAATACCGTTTCAACGGCCACTGGCGCCTGCTGCAGGACTGGGTGGAAAACCTCGGCGAACTGCGGGCCCTGCTCGGCAGCCTCGGCCAGGCCGCACCGCGTCAGTCCACCAGCGAATTGCGCGCCGCACTGGACGCCTTGCTGGAAGACTGGCGTCCGCTGGTCCAGGCCGGTGACGACGATGAAGACATCCGCAAGGCCGCGCCGGAGCAGTTCGCCGAAGAACTGGAAGACGTGCGCTGGGGTTTGTTCTCCCTGACCACTTCCCGCTGGCTGCTGGCCCGCACCTGGGCCGCGGATCGCAACGTGCGTGGCAATCGCCAGGGCGCTGCACAGCTGGCCAACTGGCTGCCGCGCCTGCTGGCCGATGACGCCGTTGCCCTGCAACTGCCGCGCTACCAGCAACAGCCGGAAGACCTGGCCGAGCAACTGCCGCGTATCGAACGCATCCTGGCCTGGCTGCACCATGCACGCCAGGTGCTGGATATCGCCGAGCTGGACCGTTTGTATGGCGAGCTGAACAAGCTGGCGCACCTGGCCAACCAGCCGATCACCGATGAGTCGCTGGATGCGCGGATGCATCAGGCGATTGCGGTGTATCAGAATCGCGCCTGGAAAACCCTGCTGCGCCTGTAAAACCTTGTGGCGAGGGAGCTTGCTCCCTCTTCACTAAAATCAGGCCAAGACAACTATCAGCGCAACACCGGCAAACTCGTGGTGGACTTGATCTCCGACAAGGCCACTATCGAGTTGACCTCCTGAATCCCCGGCACCATCGACAGCTTCTCAAAGAAAAACCGCTCATACGCCTCGATGTCCGACGTGACGATCCGCAGTAAAAAGTCCACCGCCCCCATCAGCACATAACATTCCAACACTTCCGGAAAACCGCGAATCGCCTCGGTGAATTCAGTGAAGTTGGAACGGCCGTGGGCGTTGAGTTTCACCTCGGCAAAAATCTGCGTATTAAGGCCGATTTTCTTGCGATCCAGCAGGGTGACCTGGCCGCGAATCACACCCTCCTCTTTCAGCCGCTGAATCCGGCGCCAGCACGGCGACTGCGACAGGCCGACCTGTTCGGCGATCTGCGCGCTGGAGAGCGAAGCGTCTTCCTGCAACAGCGCGAGAATGCGCCGGTCGTACACGTCCAATTCAGCGTGCATAAAAATACCCATTAATCATGATTTAAAGAATTACATGATTCTCTTATAAGCCAATACAGGCTGTTTTAGATAAGAAATCTCCCGCGACGAATGCAAAAATTTCTCCAGTCGAATCCGGAGAATCATCATGCACGTCGTCGAAGCCTCCCACCCCGCCCAACGCGTTGACGCCTGGGCCGTCAGCAATGCCCACTGCCAGGCGCACTATCAAATCCTCGCCGAGGCTGAACCCGACGTGCTGTGCCGGGTGCTCAACTATTTTGCCCTGCAGTTCCTGGTGCCACGTCAGGTGAGCGTGCAGCGTGAAGACGACCTGCTGGCGATCGATATCGTGATGGATGGCCTGAGCTGGCACCGGGCCCAGGTGATCGGCGAAAAACTTCGTAACCTGATCAGTGTGTGCTCGCTGGAGCTGCGCCCGGCAGATGCTGCGCGGCCTCTGGCGGTTCAGGCGGCCGCTCAGTAAAAGCCTGCAATAAACCCCGGAGGCCGAAGCGCAAAGCGTGACTAGCCTGAGGACTACGCCTAATCGTTGCCCAGGAACGTCACCATGTCCGTTGCGCCAAATCCGCAGGATCGCTGGCTGGAAATCCATCAGTTGTTGCCTGCCCTGATCGACCAGGGCCTGGTGCCCGCCGACCTGGCTCTACCGGCGAACAGTGGGCTGCATCCCCTGGAATGCATTGCCAGCCATGGGCCGTCTCTGGAAATGCTGACCGAATGGCTCGCCCGCCACTGCGGCCAGCCCTACCTGCGTATCGACCCGTTGAAAATCGACGTCGCGGCGGTGGTGCCGCTGATGTCCTATGCCTTTGCCCAGCGCCACAAGATCCTGGCCGTTGCGGTCGACGCCCACAGCGTTACCGTCGCCAGTGCCCAGCCTTACGTGTGCAGTTGGGAAGCCGGCCTGGCTCAGGTGTTGAAGCGCTCCATCAAGCGGGTGCTGGCCAATCCCCAGGAGATCCAGCGCTGCACCGTGGAGTTTTACCGACTGGCGAAATCGGTCAGCGGCGCCATTGATCAAAAAACCTCCGGCGCGCCGAATATCGAACAACTGCTCAATCTCGGCGCCAGCGACCAGGAGCCCGACGCCAACGACGCGCACATCGTCAACATCGTCGACTGGCTGTTGCAGTACGCCTTTGGCCAGCGGGCCAGTGATATCCATATCGAACCCGGACGCGATCAGGGGCGCGTGCGTTTTCGCATCGACGGGCTGCTGCATGACGTCTATCAATTCCCATCCCAGGTGACGATGGCGGTGGTCAGCCGCCTGAAAAGCCTGGGCCGGATGAACGTGGCGGAAAAACGCAAACCCCAAGACGGCCGGGTGAAGACCAAAAGCCCCACGGGCGGGGAAGTGGAGCTGCGCCTGTCGACCTTGCCCATAGCCTTCGGCGAAAAGCTGGTGATGCGAATTTTTGACCCGCAGGTGCTGCACAAGGATTTCCAGCAACTGGGACTTTCCAGCGACGACCTGCAACGCTGGCAATCCATGACCGGCCAGGCCAACGGCATCATCCTGGTCACCGGCCCTACCGGTTCCGGCAAGACCAGCACGCTGTACACCACGCTCAAGCAACTGGCCACTCGCGAGGTCAACCTGTGCACCGTCGAAGACCCGATCGAGATGGTGGAGCCGGCCTTCAACCAGATGCAGGTGCAGCACAACATCGACCTGACCTTCGCCAGCGGCATCCGCGCCCTGATGCGCCAGGACCCTGACATCATCATGATCGGCGAGATTCGCGACCTGGAAACCGCAGAAATGGCGATCCAGGCCGCCCTGACCGGGCATCTGGTGCTGTCGACGTTGCACACCAACGATGCGCCCGGCGCCATCAGCCGCTTGCTGGAACTGGGCATTCCCCATTACCTGATCAATGCCACGCTGCTGGGGGTGATGGCCC
Organism: Pseudomonas sp. E6002; assembly: GCF_013385565.1. Lineage (NCBI taxonomy): Bacteria > Pseudomonadati > Pseudomonadota > Gammaproteobacteria > Pseudomonadales > Pseudomonadaceae > Pseudomonas > Pseudomonas sp. E6002. The sequence continues at coordinate 349,820 of NZ_JACAPT010000009.1, forward strand.
AGCGCCTGGTCAGGCTGTTGTGCCCGCACTGCAAGCGGCAAGCCGGGCAGGTCCATCAGGCAGTGGGTTGCGGCGAGTGCCGGGAAAGTGGCTATCGGGGTCGAGCCGGGGTCTACGAGATCATGCTGATGAACGATCGCCTCAAGGCCCTGGTCAGCCCGGGCACCGACCTCCAGGCCCTGCGTCTGGCGGCCCTTGACCAGGGAATGTGCAGCTTGCGGTCCGCCGGTATACGCAAGGTAATGGCAGGACTGACAACACTTGAAGAGGTACTGCGAGTGACGCCTGGGGATTCAGAAACAAATCCTTTGATCGATGGCGCGGTAATCCGTCCTTATCCGTGACAACACCGTTACAATCGGAAAAACCTCGCTTCACCGTCACCAGACAAGGAATCGTTATGCAGATCGGAACCGTACTGCTTCTTTTTGTAGGCTTGGCCGTCGCCATCCTCTTCATGGGTTTCAAGGTGGTCCCGCAGGGTTACCAGTGGACAGTCGAGCGCTTCGGCCGCTACACCAACACCCTCAAGCCCGGCCTGAACATCATCATTCCGGTCATGGACCGCATCGGTCGCAAGATCAACGTGATGGAAAGCGTGCTGGATATCCCACCCCAGGAAGTCATCACCGCTGACAACGCCACGGTGCAGATCGACGCCGTGTGCTTCTTCCAGGTGGTCAATACCGCCCAGGCTGCCTACGAGGTGAACAACCTCGAACACGCCATCCGCAACCTGCTGCAAACCAACATCCGTACCGTGCTCGGCTCCATGGAGCTGGATGCGATGCTCAGCCAGCGTGACGGCATCAACGAAAAACTGCTGCGCACCGTCGACGAAGCCACCGCACCGTGGGGCATCAAGATCACCCGGATCGAGATCAAGGACATCAGCCCGCCTGCCGACCTGATGGCCGCCATGTCCGGCCAGATGAAGGCCGAGCGGATCAAGCGTGCGCAGATCCTCGAGGCCGAAGGCCTGCGAGCCTCCGCGATCCTGACCGCCGAAGGCAAGAAGCAGGCGCAGATCCTGGAGGCCGAAGGTGGTCGTCAGGCCGCCTTCCTGGAATCCGAAGCCCGCGAACGTCAGGCCGAGGCCGAAGCCCGCGCCACTCAAGTGGTATCGGAAGCCATCGCCACCGGTAACGTGCAGGCCATCAACTACTTCGTCGCCCAGAAATACATCGACGCACTGGGCAAGCTGGCCTCGGCCAACAACAGCAAGGTGATCCTGATGCCGCTGGAAGCCAGCCAGGTGATTGGCGCAGTCGGCGGCATCGGCGAAATCGTCAAGGCAACCTTCGACAACAAGAAAGCCTGAGGCACGCACCATGTGGGAATTCCTGCAGCACCTGTCGTTTTGGGACTGGCTGGCACTGGGCACGGTGCTGTTGATCCTTGAAGTGTTCGGTGCCGGTGGTTATCTGCTGTGGATGGGCATCGCCGCGGCAGCCGTGGGCGTGATCAAGTTCCTGGTGCCGAGCCTGGGGCTGGAGTGGCAACTGCTGCTGTTCGCCGTGCTGTCGATCCTCACGGCGGTGTACTGGTGGCGACGCCAGCGCAGCAGCGCCAAGGTCAGCGACCAGCCGGGGCTGAACATGCGCGGCTCCGAGTTGATTGGTCGCACCTTTGTGGTGCATCAGGCCATCGTCGAGGGCCGTGGCAAGATCAAGGTGGGTGACGGTGTGTGGATGGCATCCGGGCCGGACGCGCCGGCTGGGGCACACGTACGTGTCATTGGTCAGGAAGGCGTGATTTTGCAGGTTGAAACTGTTTAGTCATCCATGGAACTCGGCTGGGCTATCTACAATCAAACTGTTCAGATAACCCAGTCGGAGTCACCCATCATGCGTCTAAAATATGCTGTCGCAACCCTCGCTGTGCTTTCCCTTCCCGTCGGTTCAGCCATGGCCGACAGCTTCTGGCGTAATGTCATCTCATCGGGTGCCACGACCGGCTCGACGTACCTGACCTTCAAGGACCACAAAATGGTAGTCGCCGCCCAGGACGACGCCGGTAGCTTCGTCGCCAGTGACGGCAACATCCGTGGCCCATACCTGGAAGCTGCGATGCAGAAAGTCCGCGCCGATAACCCTGGCCTCAAGGCCACGGATATGGACCTGGCGAACGCAATCCTGGCAAAAAACGCCATTGCTTCCGAGTAATACCGCCGCATAAAAAATGCCGTTCCTCGAGAGCGGCATTTTTTTGCCCTGATTTCCTACGCCAGACGCTGGCGATTCCGCATCTGAACAGGAAAAGTCCTGTCGAGTTGCAGGCGCGCCCGGCAACAAGCTATCGATTCCCTTCAGACTGAGTGAATCGATGACCATGCAAAAACTCTCCTACGCCCTGCTGCTCGCCGCGGTTGCCACGCCTTATGCCCAGGCAGAAAGCTGGTACGGGTCGGCAAAGCTCAACAGCGCCCGGCAGAATCTCTCAAGCTCACTGCTGACCAGCCCACGCGTAACCCACCGGGTAGAAGCCCCCGACAGCAGCAAGACGTTCACCGGCTCATTCGCCGTGGGCTATGCCTTTGCCGATGGCTGGCGCCTGGAGGGGGAATACACGATGCCCAGCCACTCGACCTTCAAATCCCATTGGGCACCGTTCAATGCCAACGTCAACAGCCTGCGCACCGACAGCCAGCGCCTGATGCTCAACGGTTATAAAAACATCCCGATCAATGAATGGCTGTCGTTCTACGGTATGGCGGGAGTCGGCGTGGCCCAGGTTGACGCCGAGGGTTACCAGACCAACGACACCCGCCGTTTCGCCAGCAATCGCCAATACAACTTCGCCTACAGCGTTGGCCTGGGGCTGGATGCCAAGGTCAGCGAAACCCTGACCCTGGGTACCGGCTGGCGTTACGTGGACATGGGCGGGATCGAGACCGGCTACAACACGTTCGCCAATCGGATAAACGCCCGGGACGAACAGCTCAAAGGCAAGCTCAAAGAGCAGAACGTGTTTCTTGAGGCACGCGTTGCCTTCTGACACCGATGCTGAAATGCCGCTCCCGAGGCGGCATTTTTTGTTTCAGGCGGGACGATTCATTCACAGACGACAGGCTATATTCAGTCGAGCCGTGCAACCATGCCCGGCATTGATATGCTTTTTTCTCATCGCCTTCTGAAACGGATGCCTTCAACGTCATGAGCCAACTGCCCTTTCTGCCGTTCTCCAAGCCCACCATTGATGAAGCCACCATCTCGGCGGTAGGCGACGTACTGCGCTCCGGCTGGATCACCAGCGGGCCGAAAGTGCAGGCGTTCGAGGCGCAGTTGTCGGAATATTTTGGGGGGCGCCCGGTGCGTACCTTCAACTCGGGCACCTGCACCATGGAGATTGCCTTGCGCATCGCCGGTATCGGGCCTGGTGACGAAGTCATCACCACCCCGATTTCGTGGGTAGCCACGGCCAACGTGATTCTGGAAGTCGGTGCCACACCGGTGTTCGCCGACATCGACCCGGTGACCCGCAATATCGACCTGGCCAAGGTGGAAGCCGCGATCACACCGCGCACCAAGGCAATCATCCCGGTATACCTGGCGGGCCTGCCGTTGGACATGCCATTGCTCTACGCGCTGGCCAACAAGTACAACCTGCGCATCGTCGAAGATGCAGCCCAGGCCCTGGGTTCCAGCTGGGATGGCCAACGCATTGGCGCTACCGGCGATTTCGTATCGTTCAGCTTCCAGGCGAACAAGAACATCACCTCGTCCGAAGGCGGCTGCCTGGTATTGAACAACGCTGAAGAAGCGCGCCTGGCGGAAAAATATCGCCTGCAGGGCGTGACCCGCACCGGCTTCGATGGCCTGGACGTGGATGTGTTGGGCGGCAAGTTCAACATGACCGACATCGCAGCAGCCATCGGCCTGGGCCAGTTTGCCCATATCGAGAAGATCACTGCCCACCGCCAGGAACTGGCACGGCACTATTTCGAATGCTTCGGCAGTGATTTTGAAGCGCAGTACGGTGCGCAATTGCCACCGGCAGACTTCGAAAACAGCAACTGGCACCTGTTCCAGCTGGTACTGCCGGAGCGTCAGGACGGCCTGCCCGCACGCGCCACGTTCATGGAGCAGATGCAGGCCCATGGCGTCGGCATTGGCTATCACTACCCACCGATCCACCTGCTGAGCTTGTACAAGGCACAGGGATTCAAGGAAGGCATGTTCCCGGTAGCGGAAAAAGTGGGGCGTTTGATTGTGTCGTTGCCGATGTTCACGGCGATGACGAAAGCGGACGTAGAGCGTTCGGTAGCGGCGGTAAAAGCGGTGTTGAAGCGCTGACAAAACCTTTGCGGGAGCCGGTTGCCGGCTCCCGCAGCGGGATCACTCGCCGATGGCAGCCTTGTAGCCGGCAGCGTCCAGCAATTTTTTCAGTTCATCCGGGTTGCTTGGCTTGAGCTTGAAGATCCAGGCGCCGTAAGGGTCGGAGTTCAACAGCTCTGGCTCACCGCTCAAGGCGTCGTTCACCGCGATCACTTCGCCAGCAATTGGCGAGTAGATATCCGAAGCGGCCTTCACCGATTCAACCACGCCGGCCTGGTCAGCCGCCTTGAACACGTTGCCGACTTCGGTCAACTCAACGAACACTACATCCCCCAATGCTTCCTGGGCATGGTCCGAGATCCCGACGGTCACGGTGCCGTCAGCTTCCAGACGGGCCCATTCGTGACTTTCGGCAAAACGCAGGTCGGCAGGGATATCGCTCATAGTCTGTGTCCTCAAGGAAAAATGTCAGCGGCCATTGGCCCGCCGGAAAAGTTAGATCAATGTTTTGCCATGGCGCACGAACGTCGGTTTGACCACCCGAACCGGGTACCACTTGCCGCGGATTTCCACCTCGGCCCGGTCAGCAGTCGCCGACGGCACACGCGCCAGGGCAATGGATTTGCTTAGCGTAGGAGAGAAACTACCACTGGTGATCTCTCCTTCGCCAACATTGGCGATACGAACCACCTGGTGAGCGCGTAAAACCCCGCGCTCTTCCAGCACCAGGCCGACCAGCTTGGACTTCACACCCGCAGCCTTTTCGGCTTCCAGGGCGGCGCGGCCGATGAAATCCCGCTCGGCCGGCTCCCAGGCGATGCTCCAGGCCATGTTGGCTGCCAGGGGCGAGACGTCCTGGTGAATATCCTGACCGTAAAGGTTCATGCCGGCCTCGAGGCGCAGCGTGTCGCGGGCGCCGAGGCCGATGGGCGAAATGCCTGCGCCTACCAGGTCGTTGAAGAACGCCGGGGCCTGATCGGCCGGCAGGACAATTTCAAGACCGTCTTCGCCGGTGTAACCGGTGCGCGCGATAAACCAGTCGCCGTCAGCCAGGCCTTCAAAGGGCTTGAGCTGATGGATCAGGGTGGCGCGGGACTGGGTCACCAGTTCAGCGATCTTTTGCCGGGCATGGGGGCCTTGAATGGCGAGCATGGCCAATTCGGGCCGCTCGCGGAGCTGGGCCTGATAGCTGCCGAGCCGAGCCTGCATCCAGGCCATGTCCTGGTCACGGGTGGCAGCGTTGACCACCAGCCGGTAACCGCCCTCGGTACGGTAGACGATCATGTCGTCCACCACGCCGCCCTGCTCGTTGAGCATGGCGCTGTATAACGCGCGGCCGCAGCCGTGCAATCGGTCAACATCATTGGCCAGCAAATGCTGGAGCCATTCCTTGGCCTGGGGGCCTGTGATATCGATCACGGTCATATGGGATACATCGAACACCCCGCAGTCGCGTCGCACCTGATGGTGCTCCTCAACCTGCGAGCCGTAGTGCAAAGGCATATCCCAACCGCCAAAATCGACCATTTTCGCGCCAAGGGCGAGATGCAGGTCATACAGAGGCGTGCGCTGTCCCATGGGTTTCTCCTTCCGGGCGTGGCGAAGGTGCGGACGGTCGCCGTTCGGGCCGCACGCCTTGAAATACAAGGCCTGTAGCCGCGTTCAGCAACCCGATCTGAAAGATCGACCGCACCGAATGCCGCGCATTGTAGCCTCAAGCCGTAGGACTGGCACCTAACCGATTCGTCGCGCCGAACGTCGGATCAACCCGATGACCGGTAACAGCCCCACCAATACCAGGGTCAGGGCCGGCAGCGAAGCCCGCGCCCACTCCCCTTCGCTGGTCATCTCGAAAATCCGCACCGCCAGCGTGTCCCAGCCGAACGGGCGCATCAGCAGGGTCGCCGGCATTTCCTTGAGCACATCGACAAACACCAGCAGCGCCGCGCTCAGGGTGCCCGGCAGCAAAAGTGGCAGATACACTTTGCAAAACAGTCGCGGCCCGCTGACCCCAAGACTGCGGGCGGCTTCCGGCAAGGACGGACGGATTCGCGCCAGGCTGTTTTCCAGCGGCCCGTAGGCCACCGCAATGAAGCGCACCAGATACGCCAGCAGCAAGGCCGACAAACTGCCCAGTAACAGCGGTTTGCCGGCGCCCCCCAGCCAGCCGGAGACCGGGATCACCAGTTCACGATCCAGGTAGCTGAACGCCAACATGATCGACACCGCCAGTACCGAGCCGGGCAGCGCGTAGCCTACGTTGGCCAGGCTGATGCCGGAGCGGATGGCCCGGGTGGGCGCCAGGCGATGGGCGAACGCCAGCACCAGGGCCACGCTGACGGTGATCAGGGCAGCCATACCGCCCAGGTACAGGGTATGGACGATCAAACCGGCGTAGCGCTCGTCCAGGTCGAAACGGCCACGCTGCCAGAACCAGGCCACCAGTTGCAGCATCGGGATCACGAACGCGCAGGCGAACACCAATCCGCACCAACCGCTGGCCAACGCCGCCTTGAACCCGCGCAGATGGTAAAGCGCCTTGCCGCGAGGTCGCTCGTTGCTCGGCCGGCTGGCGCCCCGGGCACGGCGTTCGCCGTACAGCACCAGCATCACCAGCAACAGCAACAGGCTGGCCAGTTGCGCGGCACTGGAGAGGCTGAAAAAGCCGTACCAGGTCTTGTAGATGGCGGTGGTAAAGGTGTCGAAGTTGAACACCGAGACGGCACCGAAATCCGCCAGGGTTTCCATCAGCGCGAGGGCCACGCCCGCACCGATGGCGGGACGCGCCATGGGCAGGGCCACCCGCCAGAACGCTTGCCACGGCGACTGCCCCAAGACACGCGCCGCTTCCATCAGGCCTTTGCCCTGGGCGAGGAACGCGGTGCGTGCCAGCAGATAAACATAGGGGTAGAACACCAGCACCAGCACGATGATCACACCGCTGGTCGAGCGCACACGCGGCAGGCGCAAGCCTGTACCAAACCATTCGCGCAGCAGGGTTTGCACCGGGCCGGCGAAGTCCAGCAGGCCGACGAAGACGAAGGCGAGCACATAGGCGGGAATCGCGAAGGGCAGCATCAACGCCCAGTCCAGCCAGCGCCGGCCGGGAAACTCGCAGAGGCTGGTCAGCCAGGCCAGGCTGACGCCCAGCAGCGTAACGCCCACACCGACGCCCAGCACCAGAGTCAAGGTGTTCCCCAGCAGACGTGGCATCTGGGTTTCCCACAGGTGGGACCAGATCTGGTGGTCGATGGTCTGCCACGACAGCAACAGCACGCTCAACGGCAGCAGCACCAGGGCGGCGACGGTGAAGACCGGCAGGTACCAGCGGCGTTGGGCGGGATGGGCCAAAGGTTAATTCTCAGAGAATGAATAGCTTGAAGCCAGCGCTAACCAATGTGGGAGCGGGCTTGTGTGGGAGCGGGCTTGCTCGCGAAAGCGGCGTGTCAGTCAACGCATATGTGACTGATACACCCTCTTCGCGAGCAAGCCCGCTCCCACACAAGCCCGCCCCCACATTTAGATCGGCGGCGCCTTGCAAATTGTATCTAGTTCCAGCCAGCGCGATCCATCAAGCGAATCGCCTCAGCCTGACGCTTGCCCGCCACTTCCACCGGCAATGTGTCAGCCACAAACTTGCCCCAGGTCGCCACCTCCGCCGACGGCGGCACCGCCGGGTTGGCCGGGAATTCCTGGTTCACATCCGCAAAGATCTTCTGCGCTTCCGGCGTGGTCATCCACTCCACCAGCGCCTTGGCTGCTTCCGGGTGCGGTGCGTGCTTGGTCAGGCCGATGCCCGACAGGTTGACGTGCACCCCGCGGTCGCCCTGGTTCGGCCAGAACAACTTCACCGCCAGGTCCGGCTTCTGCTTGTGCAGGCGGCCGTAGTAGTAGGTGTTCACGATGCCCACGTCACACTGCCCGGCGTTGATCGCTTCCAGCACGGCAATGTCATCGGAGAACACGTCGGTGGACAGGTTGTTGACCCAGCCCTTGACGATTTCTTCGGTCTTGGCCGCGCCGTGGGTTTCGATCAGGGTGGCGGTCAGCGACTGGTTGTAGACCTTCTTCGCGGTGCGCAGGCACAGGCGGCCTTCCCACTGTTTGTCGGCCAGGGCTTCGTAGGTGGTCAGGTCTCCCGGTTTCACGCGATCGGTGGAGTAGGCGATGGTCCGCGCTCGCAGGCTCAGGCCAGTCCAGGCATGGGCCGAAGAACGGTATTGAAGGGGAATATTCTTGTCGATCACCGCAGAGGTGAACGGCTGCAGGATGCCCATCTGCTCGGCCTGCCAGAGGTTGCCGGCGTCGACGGTGAGCAGCAGGTCGGCGGTGGCGTTTTCACCTTCGGCCTTGATGCGCTGCATCAGCGGCGCTTCCTTGTCGGTGATGAACTTCACCTGCACGCCGGTCTTCTTGGTGTAGGCGTCGAACACCGGCTTGATCAGTTCGTCGATGCGCGAGGAGTAGACCACGACCTCATCGGCCGCCTGCACGGTGGTGCTGCCGATAAGAGTGAGTGTCAGGGCAGTCAGGAGGCGCTTGGGTGCCAGCATGGGTGCGGTCTCTCATTTGCAAAAAGAGCGCAAATGATAAGGACTCACATTTGGTAACGCTCAACGGAGCCGTTACCAGATGTTGCACAGCGTACTCAGGCCTTGCCCAGCTCCGGCAAATCCCCGGTCAAACCCAATGCCTGACGCACAAACAACGCCTTGGCCTCCGGCATCTGCTCAACCACCTTCAGCCCTGCATTACGCAGCCAGCGCAACGGCAGTTGATCGGCCTGGAACAACCGCTCAAAGCCTTCCATCGCCGCCATCAGCGCCAGGTTGTGGGGCATGCGCCGACGCTCGTAACGGCTGAGCACCTTCACATCCGCCAGGCGCTCGCCGCGCTCGTTGGCCGCCAGCAGCACCTCGGCGAGCACCGCCGCATCGAGGAAGCCCAGGTTCACGCCCTGCCCCGCCAGCGGATGAATGACGTGGGCCGCGTCGCCAATCAATGCCAGGCCTTCGGCCACGTAACGTTTGGCGTGGCGCTGACGCAACGGCACGCACAGCCGTGGATCGGCGCTTATCACGCTGCCCAGGCGGCCTTCGAAGGCATTTTCCAGTTCACGGCAGAAGCTTTCATCGTCCAGCGCCATCAAGCGCTCGGACTCACTCGGGGTGGTCGACCAGACGATCGAACACCAGTCTTCCTGCCCGTCCCGCACCAGCGGCAGGAACGCCAGCGGGCCATTGTCGGTAAAACGCTGCCAGGCCGTCTTTTGATGCACCTGGCTGCTGCGCACACTGGTGACGATGGCGTTGTGCAAATAATCCCACTCACGGGTAGCGGTGCCGGTCAGGCGACGTACTGCCGAGTTGGCACCGTCCGCCGCGACCACCAGTGGCGCGCGCAAGGTGCGGCCATCGGCCAGGGTCAGCAGCCAGTCATCGCCGGAGCGGCGCATCTGTTCCAGGCGCGCATTGGCCAGCAGGCCGAGGTCGCAGTCGTGCAGGCGGTCGAGCAAGGCGTCCTGGACCACACGGTTTTCGACGATATGCCCCAGCACCTCGGCATGCACGCTGGCCGCCGAGAAGTGGATCTGCCCGGTGCCGCTGCCGTCCCACACCTGCATCTCGCCGTACGGGCTGGCACGTCGCTCGACAATCCCGTCCCACACGCCAAGGCGCTCGAGGATGCGCTGGCTGGCGGCCGACAAGGCGCTCACCCGCGGTTCGAACGCAGCATGAGGGTCGAACGGCTTGACACTCAGCGGGCTGCCGTCGAGCAGCAGCACCTGCAGGCCACTGCCCTGCAACGCCAGCGCCAGGGCGCTTCCGACCATTCCGGCCCCGACAATCAGCACATCTGCGCGCATGTCCATGCTTTAAGCCTGTCTCGATTGCAGCTTGCGCCGCACGTAAAGGGTTTTGTCGACCCGCGCCACCAGGGTGCCGGAGCCGTCATGAATCTGTACCTTGAGCTGCGGTAAATACTTGTCGCCGCTGGCGGTGTGCTGGCGAATCTCGTCCAGCAACGCTTGGTCGATGGAAAATTCGGCGAACACCGGGCCTTTGCCCGGCGAGATAAAGTCGATAGCGGCAGCCTTGTCCCAGACAATGTAGTCGCGGCCCAGGTTCTCCATCAGCATCAGCATGTAGAACGGGTCGACCATCGAATACAGGCTGCCGCCAAACTGCGTGCCGACGTAGTTGCGGTTGTACCAGCCCAGGCCCATGCGCACCTTGACCTCGCGGAAATCGCTGCCGATGTGCAACACCCGAACTCCGGCCCCGAGGTACGGCGGGTACAGGGTCATGATCCAGCGCAACAGCCGCGCCTTGCCCAGGCGTCGGGTCAGCCACTCACGCATCGGGACGGGTACCCAGGCCCATGGCCTGGCGCGCGAACCAGCGCTTGGCCGGCGGCAGCAAGTCGAGGCCCAGCAAGCCCATGTTGCGGCCCAGCGCGACCAACGGTTGCGCACTGCCAAACAGGCGGGTGACCTGATCGGAGAAGCCGACGGTGAGTTTCTGGTCCATGCGCTGACGCTCGCGGTACGCCTGCAGTGTCGCCAGGTCGCCCGGAATCGCCGGCCCGGCCAGCAGCGCCTCGGCCAACGCGTAGGCATCCCGCAGGGACAGGTTGAAGCCCTGACCGGCAATCGGGTGCAGGCTGTGGGCGGCATTGCCAAGTACGGCCAGATGAGAGCGCACTTGTTCTTCCGCTTCCACGAGCGTCAGCGGGTACAGGTGGCGCGCACCGACTTGCTTGAGGGTGCCCAGGCGGTAGCCGAACACGCCCTGCAGTTCACTCAGGAAGCTGCGTTCGTCCAGCTCGGCCAGGCGCTTGGCGTCCATGCCGACGCGGGTCCAGACCAGCGCGCAGCGGTTGTCCGGCAACGGCAGCAAGGCCATCGGGCCTTCGTCGGTGAACCGCTCGAACGCCTCGCCGTTGTGGGCCTCGCTTGGGGTGATGTTGGCGATCAGCGCGCTCTGGTTGTACGGCCGCTTTTTAACGCCGATGCCCAGTTGCTCGCGCAAACCTGAGCGACCGCCATCGGCCAGCACCGCGAGGTCGCACTCCAGCACGGTTTCGTCATTGAGGGTCAGGCGGTAACCATCGGCAAGCGGCTCCATGCGCGTAACTTCCGCCGGGCAACGCCAACTGACCACGTCCTTGTCCAGCCCTTGCCACAGGCATTGGCCCAGCCAGGCGTTTTCCACCACGTAGCCAAGCGCCGGCACACCCTCTTCCATGGCCGACAGGCGCGCGGTAGAGAAGCGGCCACGGTCCGACACATGAATCTGTTTGATCGGCTCGGCGCGGCGAGAGATTTCCTGCCACACGCCCAACCGTTGATAGATCTGCCGCGCGCCAAAGGACAGCGCTGAAGAACGCGCGTCATAGCTCGGCTGGTAGCTGTCGCCGGGGGCAAACGGCTCGATCAGCACGATCTTCCAGCCCCGGGCCTTGGCCCCGGCCTGCAAGGCCAATGCGAGGCTGGCACCCACCAGGCCGCCGCCGATAATCGCCAGGTTGACCCGGCTCATCGGGCGCTCGCCATCAATGCTTCGATCTCGGCGACGGACTTGGGCACGCCACCGGTCAGAATTTCACAGCCTTGCTTGGTCACCACCACGTCGTCCTCGATGCGTACGCCAATGCCACGCCATTTCTTCGCCACGCTCTGGTTGTCCGGCGAGATGTAAATCCCCGGCTCCACGGTCAGTGCCATGCCAACTTCCAGCACCCGCCACTCGCCGCCGACCTTGTATTCGCCGACATCGTGCACATCCATCCCCAGCCAGTGGCCGGCGCGGTGCATGTAGAAGGCTTTATAGGCTTCACTGGCGATCAGTTCGTCGACATCACCCTGCAACAATCCCAGCCTCACCAGCCCGGCAGTGATCACTTGCACCGTCGCCTCGTGGGCCTGGTTCCAATGCTTGTTCGGGGCGATTTCGGCAAAGGCGGCTTCCTGGGAAGCCAGCACGATTTCATAAATCGCCTTCTGCTCGGCGGAAAACTTGCCGCTCACCGGCCAGGTGCGGGTGATGTCGCTGGCGTAGCAGTCGATCTCGCAGCCGGCGTCGATCAGCACCAGGTCGCCGTCCTTGAGCAGCGCGTCATTCTGCTGGTAGTGCAGGATGCAGCTGTTGCGCCCCGAGGCGACGATGGAACCATAGGCCGGCATCTTCGCCCCGCCCTTGCGAAACTCGTAGTCGAGCTCCGCTTCCAGACTGAACTCATGCAACCCGGCGCGGCTGGCCTGCATCGCCCGTACATGGGCCGCGCAGGAAATCCGCGCCGCCTCGCGCATCACCTTCACTTCTGCCGCCGATTTATACAGGCGCATGTCGTGAAGCAGATGATCCAGGGCAACAAATTCGTTCGGTGGCTGGGCGCCGAGGTGCGCTTTAGAGCGGATCACGTTGATCCACTCCATCAGGTGCCGGTCGAATTCGGCATTGCTGCCCATGGCCGAATACACCCGGTCACGGCCTTCGATCAGGCCGGGCAGGATGTCGTCGATATCGGTAATCGGGAACGCATCGTCGGCGCCGTACTCGCGAATCGCGCCTTCGGTGCCGGCCCGCAGGCCGTCCCACAGTTCGCGCTCGGCGTTGCGTTCGCGGCAGAACAGCACGTACTCGCCGTGCTGGCGGCCGGGCATCAGCACAATCACCGCTTCCGGTTCGGGGAAGCCGCTCAGATACTGGAAGTCGCTGTCCTGGCGGTAGACGTGCTCGACGTCACGGTTGCGGATGGCTACCGCGGCCGCCGGCAGGATGGCGATGCTGTTGGGTTCCATCTGCGCCATGAGCGCCTTGCGGCGCCGGGTGTATTCCGCTTTGGGGATATGGATCATGGGCAGATGGGCTTCCTTTCTTAGTGCAGCGACGGCTTGGGTGCAGCGGGCTCAGCCGATTTACGGGTCTCGGTGAACAGCAGCAGCGGCGCGACGCGCAGGTATTCCATAACTTCCATGTAGTCGCTTTCGCCGTCTTCGGACTCTTCCAGGGCGTCTTGCACCTGAGAGATGGCGGCCAGGTCCTGCAGCACTTCCTGGGCATCGGTGCTCAGGTCGAGGCCGCCGGCGTTCACGCCGAAACCGTGGAGGAAGCCTTGGCACCATTGGCCCAACGCGGCGGCGCGCTCGGTGAGCGGCGCGTCATCGGTAGGCAGCAGCAAGACGACGGTGACGTCATCACCGGTCAGCTCGCCTTTAACCATCTCTTGCAGGCCGATGAGCGCATTGCGCACGTTTTCGGTAGGCTCGGTTTCCAGCAGCTCGGCGACGTCGGCCAGCCAGTTGTCGGCATCAAAGCCGACACCGGTGCAGCTGCGGCCCAGCAGCACGCCGTGCAGTTCGGCAGGCGAGCAAGGATGACCGCTGGAACTCAGCAGTTTGGAAAAAGCATCGTACGGGGAGTTCTGAATGGGCATGGTGAGCTAGGCGCCAGACGGCGCAATGTCTAGAATGAAGCGATGTATCCTAGCATCGGCAGACGTACCAAGACTATCGAGGGCGTCAGATCGTTTATCCAGCAGTTGCCATTCATCAGACAAAATCCAGTGGAACCCAATGGAAGACACCGACCTGCAAGCGCTGATGGCCAGACTCGAGCTGCTAATTAACCGGGTCGAGCAACTTAAGAGCCAAAACGGACTCCTATTAGCTCAGGAAAAGACCTGGCGCGAGGAACGCGCTCACCTCATTGAAAAAAACGAAATCGCCCGGCGTAAGGTCGAATCGATGATTTCGCGCCTGAAGGCCCTGGAGCAAGACTCATGAGTTCAAGCAATAGCGTCACCGTGCAGATTCTCGACAAAGAATATTCGATCATCTGCCCCCAGGAAGAACGCAGCAACCTGGTGAGCGCTGCCCGCTACCTGGACGGCAAGATGCGCGAAATCCGCAGCAGCGGCAAAGTCATCGGCGCCGATCGCATCGCCGTGATGGCCGCCCTGAACATTACCCACGATCTGCTGCATAAGCAGGAACGGCCTGACGTGCAGGCCAGCGGCTCGACGCGCGAGCAGGTGCGCGACCTGCTGGAGCGGGTCGATCTGGTACTTTCTACCGATCCAGAGCCACCCAAGGGCTGATTGCGGCGTCGGTTTCGGGTATACTCGCCCCACTCCCTGGCGTGCTTGCCAGTCGGCGATGTCCCTGAGCCGATTCGCACTACCCTGGAAGTTACACGTTGGGCTGGTGTGCATGTCCGCTAGACGGAAAGCCTTAAAGCCTACTGTTTCTTCCACCTTGAACTTTCGGGTTCAAGGGCTAAGTCGACAGCGGTTCTGTCGGGGAGCCTGATTCCCAAATCCAATGCCAGTCCCAGGACTGGCATTGTTTTATGAGCCGAAAACCATGACCGAACCTGCGCCGCTTTCCCGCCCGCAACTTCGACGCATGCTGCGCAAAGCCCGCCGCGCCCTGACGCCAAGCGAGCAACGCCAGGCCGCCCTGGGCCTGTATCGGCAACTGGCACAGCACCCGCTGTTTCGCCGGGCCAAACACCTATCCTTATATCTACCGACGGACGGTGAAATCGATCCGCGCCTGCTGCTGCGCGCTGCACAGCGCCGGGGCAAGGCGACGTACCTGCCGGTGCTCAGTGCATGGCCGCGAACCAAGATGGTATTCCAGCGAGTGCGCCCCGGCGAAAAGCTGAGGCCCAACCGTTTTCGCATCCTCGAGCCCCAGGTAAATGCCAGCCGGCAACGCAAGGTCTGGGCGCTGGACCTGGTGCTGCTGCCACTGGTTGGTTTTGATGATGTGGGCGGACGGTTGGGCATGGGCGGCGGGTTTTATGACCGCAGCCTGGCCTACATGGCCCGCCGGAAATCCTGGCGCAAGCCGACGCTGTTGGGCCTGGCCCATGAATGCCAGAAGGTCGAACGATTGGCACAGGCAAGCTGGGATGTACCGCTTGAGGGCACAGTCACCGATAAGGATTGGTATATAGCAGAGACGCTACTGGAATCAGCAGCGCCTTGAAGACGGGTCAGCGTTTGAACGGTTGCGGCTGTTGCTGTGCGAGTTCAATCGGTGCGTCAGTCTTGTTCGACCACAAGCTCTGCGCATAGCCGGTGGTCACAACGCCCAGGCCGAACAAAATAACCAAAATCCATAGTAAATCCGGTTTGCGTTTCATCGATTGCCCCCCTTCAGGCATCTTGCACACGATGACAGCAACGTTCCATTAGTAGTCCGTGCCAGCTGCGTCAAGCTCAAAACCCCGGCATTCTGCGTTAACGTGAACCAACACGCAAACCTTGACGCCAACCGACTGTCGGTTTGTCATAAAATTGCAGGACAACTTTCCCAATCGACTTTTGAGGAGCGAAAACATGGCCTATTGGCTGATGAAATCCGAGCCCGATGAACTGTCCATCAAGGGCCTGGAAAAGCTCGGCGAGGCCCGGTGGGACGGGGTGCGCAACTACCAGGCGCGGAACTTCCTGCGGGCGATGGCGGTGGGTGACCAGTTCTTCTTCTACCACTCCAGCTGCCCGGAACCGGGGATTGCCGGCATCGGTAAAATCGTCGAGGCAGCCTACCCGGACCCGACCGCGCTGGAGCCCGACAGTCATTATTTCGACGCCAAGGCCAGCCCTGAAAAAAATCCGTGGAGCGCGATCAATGTTGCCCACGTCGAGACCTTTGCGAAGGTCCTGGGGCTAGGCTATCTGAAACAGCAAACTGCCCTCGCCGAGTTGCCCCTGGTGCAAAAAGGCAGCCGCCTTTCGGTGATGCCGGTCACCGCCGAGCAATGGGCCGCCGTACTCGGCCTGCGCTGAAACAGCAGAACCCTGCGGTCACGCCCATGGCGCATGCATCTGCGCGCCAACCGGGTTAGGCTGGCGCTTCATTTGACCCGCATCAAGGGCCTCCGGGCAGGATCGGTCAAACTAGGACGCTAACGCCGCAGGATGCACCCATGTCGACGAACCACCGTACCTCCCATCTTTTCGCCATTCCATTGATTGTCTTGCTGCTGGCCGCCGGCGGCTTCGGCTATTGGCAATCCACCCAGGACCGCCTGCCCGAAGGCTTGAGCATGGGCAATGGCCGGCTGGAATCGACTGAAGTGCAGATCGCCGCCAAGATCCCCGGGCGCCTCGCCGAAGTGCGGGTGGACGAAGGCGACAAGGTGCTCAAGGGCCAACTGCTGGCGCGCATGGACACCCGCACCCTGGAAGCCCAGCGCGCCCAGGCCGAAGCCGAAGTGCTGCGGGCCAGGGAGAATTTCGCTGCTGCCGAAGCCAATGTGCAACTGCGCCGGAGCGAACAACTGCTGGCCAGCCAGGAACTCAAGCGCACCCAGGAGCTGTACAAGCGCGGCTTCGCCAGCGGCCAGCTGATCGACCAGCAGCAGGCCCGGCAAAACACCGGCAACGCTGCCGTGGTCGCCGCCCAGGCCCAGGTCAATTCGGTAAAGGCCGCCATCGGCGCCGCCCAGGCCCAGGTCGCCCAGCTCACCAGTGAAATCGAAGACAGCAGCCTGCGGGCGCCTATCGACGGCATCATCCAGCTACGCCTGGCCGAACCCGGCGAAGTGCTCGGCGCGGGTGGCCGCGTGTTGCTGCTGATCGACCCCAACGACCAATACATGAACCTGTATCTGCCCGCTTCGGTAACCGGCGCCCTGACCGTCGGCAGTGAGGCGCGGATCGTCCTCGACGCCCTGCCGAAGCAACCGCTGCCGGCGAAAATCAGCTTCGTCGCCGCCAAGTCGCAGTTCACCCCCAAGGAAGTGGAAACCCGCGACGAACGCCAGAAGCTGGTGTTCCGGGTCAAGCTGCGCCTGACCCAACCAAGCGCCGTGCCCCAAGCCAAACCGGGCATGCCCGGCGCCGGCTATGTGCGCACCGCTGACCTGGACTGGCCGGCCAACCTGCAATGAGCGGCCTGGCGCTGCACGCCACGGGGATCAACCATCGCTACGGCAAGCAACAGGCGCTGATCGACATCGCCTTCAGCCTGCCCGCCGGCACACGCTGCGGGTTGATAGGCCCGGACGGCGCCGGCAAGTCGAGCCTGCTGGGCTTGATCGCCGGGGTCAAAAAGCTTCAACAAGGCGAACTGCAAGTACTCGGCGGCTCCATCGAAGACCGCCGCCACCGCAACAGCCTGTACCCGCGCATCGCCTTTATGCCCCAGGGCCTGGGCGGCAACCTGTACCCCGAGCTGTCCATCAGCGAAAACATCCGGTTCTTCGCCACGCTGTTCGGCCTGTCGAAAGCCGATTGCGAACAGCGCATGCACAACCTGCTGCTGGCCACTGACCTCGCGCGTTTCGCCGAGCGCCCCGCCGGCAAGCTCTCCGGCGGCATGAAGCAGAAACTCGGCCTGTGCTGTGCACTGATCCACGACCCTGACCTGTTGATCCTCGACGAACCCACCACCGGGGTCGACCCATTGTCCCGTCGGCGCTTCTGGGAACTGGTGGAAACCGTACGCAGCGAACGCCCGCAGCTCACACTGCTGGTGGCCACCGCCTACATGGAAGAAGCCGAGCAGTTCGAGCATTGCCTGATGCTCGACCGCGGCAAGCTGATCGCCGACGGCCTGAGCAGCGAACTGGCCGCCGCGACGCCCAGCGGCAAACTGGACGAAGCCTTCACCCATTTCCAGGGCGACAGTGCCCATAACAATGAACCGCTGGTGATTCCGCCCCGGCAAAGCGACAACACCGACATCGCCATCGAAGCCCACGACCTGACCCTGCGATTCGGCGACTTCACAGCAGTCAACAAGGTCAGCTTCGCCATAGGCCGGGGCGAGATCTTTGGTTTCCTCGGCTCCAACGGCTGCGGCAAGACCACCACCATGAAAGTCCTCACCGGGTTGATGCCCGCCACCGAGGGCACCGCCACGCTGCTGGGCAACCCGGTCAACGCCAAGGACCTGGCCACCCGCAAGCGCGTGGGTTTCATGTCGCAAAGCTTCTCGCTGTACGGCGAACTCAGCGTGCGCCAGAACCTGGTGCTGCATGCGCAGTTGTTCGACCTGCCCAAGGCCGAGAGCGGCCAGCGCATCGACGAGTTGATCAAGCGTTTTGACCTGGGCGACGTTGCCGAGCAGCCGTCCGGCGAGTTGCCGCTGGGCCTGCGCCAGCGCTTGTCCCTGGCGGTGGCGGTGCTGCACCGCCCGGAAGTGCTGATCCTCGATGAGCCGACCTCGGGCGTCGACCCGGCCGCGCGGGATGACTTCTGGCGGTTGCTGATCGAACTGTCCCGGGAACAGGGCGTGACGATCTTCCTGTCCACCCACTTCATGAACGAAGCCCAGCGCTGCGACCGCATCTCGCTGATGCACGCGGGCAAGGTGCTGGCCTGCGACACGCCGGACGCGCTGCAACAGCAGTTCCACGGCGAAACCCTGGAAGCGGCGTTCGTCACCTGCCTCGAACAGGCCCAAGGCGCGCCCGAAGCGACCACCGCGCCCACCGAAACCGTCAGCGAACCCATGGCCCCCCCCGTCAGCAAACGCGGGTTCAGCGTCGCCCGCCTGTTGGCCGTGGCCAGCCGCGAAGGCAAGGAACTGCTGCGGGACAAAGTGCGCATGGCCTTCGCCCTGTTGGGGGCGATTTTCATGATGGTGATCTTCGGCTACGGCATTTCCCTGGACGTGGAGAAGCTCGCCTTCGCCGTCTACGACCAGGATCAGACGCCGCAAAGCCGGGCCTACTTGGAAGCCTTTCGCAGTTCGCGCTATTTCGCCGAACAGCCGCCGATCACTGACTCCAACGAACTGCACAAACGCCTGCAAAGCTCGGAAATCAAACTGGCGCTGGAGATTCCGCCAGGGTTCGGCCGCGATCTCTACGCCGGCCGCCAACCCGCCGTGGCCGCCTGGCTCGATGGCGGCATGCCGTTCCGTGCGGAAACCAGCCGCAATTATGTCGAGGCCGTGCACCAGGCCAACCTCCAACAACTGGCCGAACTGAACAGCACACCATTGAATCAGCAAGCCGCCGCCAAACTGGAAACCCGCTTTCGCTACAACCAGGACGTGGTCAGCGTGAACGCTATCGGCCCCGGCGTGATGGCGCTGATCCTCGCCTTCATCCCGGCAATGCTCACGGCCCTGGGGATCGTGCGCGAGAAGGAACTGGGCTCCATCACCAACTTCTACGCCCCCCCCCTGACCCGCCTGGAATTCCTGTTAGGCAAGCAGGCGCCGTACTTGGCCGTGAGCCTGATCAACCTGGGCCTGCTGGTGGCGATGAACCGCTGGCTGTTCGGCGTGCCGTTCAAGGGCAGCGGCGTGACCCTGGCTTTCGGCGGCCTGCTGTATGTGCTGGCCACCACCAGCATGGGCCTGCTGATTTCCGCGTTCACCCGCACCCAGATCGCAGCGATCCTCGGCACCATGATCATCACCAGCCTGCCGACCATCCAGTTCTCCGGGCTGATCGTGCCGCGCTCGTCCCTGGAAGGCGCCGCCGCGTTGATGGGCATGTTGTTTCCGGCGGGCTACTTCCTCGACATTGCGGTGGGCACCTTTACCAAGGCCCTGGACCTGCGTCAGCTATGGCCACAGTGCCTGGCGCTGTTCGGGTTTTTCCTGGGGTTCACCGGGCTTAGCCTGATCATGCTCAAGAAGCAGGAGGCCTGAGATGCACAAGTTCGCCCATATCCTGCGCCTCGGCATCAAGGAACTGACCAGCCTGCGCCACGACAGCGTGTTGCTGCTGTTCCTGTTCTACGCCTTTACCGTCGCCATCTATATGCCCGCCGCCGGCTCGGTGATCGGCGTGCACAACGCCAGCGTGGCCTTTGTGGATGAAGACCACAGCGCGCTTTCCCGGCAACTGGCCGAAGCGCTGCAACCGCCGGAATTCCAGGCGGCGGTGCCGTTGCCGTACGACCAACTGGACAAGGTGATGGACAGCGGCCAGTACACCTTCGTGATCAACGTGCCGGCGAATTTCCAGGCCGACCTGTTGGCCGGGCGCCAGCCGGGGGTGCAGGTCAACGTCGATGCCACGGCCATGAGCCAGGCATTCATGGGTGCCGGGTATATCGGACGGATTTTCCAGCGGGAATTGCTGACCTATGGCAACCAGGCCGATGCCGCCCAAAAGGCGCCGGCGCTGCTGACCACCCGGGCGCTGTTCAACACGAACCTGGAAGGTGGCTGGTTTCTGGCGGTGATCCAGATCGTCAACAACATCACCATTCTCGCCATCGTGCTGACCGGCACCGCGCTGCTGCGTGAGCGCGAACACGGCACCCTCGACCATCTGCTGGTGCTGCCACTGACGGCGCTGGAAATCATGCTGGCGAAAACCTGGAGCAACATGCTGGTGGTGGTGCTGTGCACCTGGCTGTCGCTGGAAGTGGTGGTGAAAGGCTTGCTCGGCGTGCCGCTGGCCGGGTCGCTGACTTTGTTTTTGCTGGTGACGGCGCTGTACCTGTTTGCCAGTACTGCCCTCGGCATCTTCCTCGCCACCCTCGCCCGCTCGACGCCGCAGTTTGGCCTGCTGGCGATCCCGGTGATTATCCCGATGCTGCTGTTGTCCGGCGGCAGCACGCCGCTGGACAGCATGCCGCAGTGGTTGCAATGGGTGATGCAGGGCTCGCCGTCGACGCACTTTGTGAGCCTGAGTGCAGCGATTCTGTTCCGGGATGCGGGTGTGAATGTGGTGTGGCCGGACTTGCTGGCGCTGGCGGGGATTGGGTTGCTGTTCTTTGCGGTGGCGTTGGCGCGGTTCAGGAAGAGCCTGGCTTCCTGAGGTGTCTGTCAGGGCCTCTTCGCGAGCAAGCCCGCTCCCACACTTGACCGAGTTCTAACATGAGAATGCGGTTAAATGTGGGAGCGGGCTTGCTCGCGAAGGGCGCGAAGCGACCGGCTTACTGGATGATCAGGTTGTTGAACAACAGATCCTCAACCTGCGGCTTGCCGGTTTCGTCGTTCATCACTTGCTGGGTCTGCTTCAGGGCTTCCTGGCGCAGTTTTTCCTTCCCATCAACGCTGCTCATGGTGTCGTTGGTCTGCTGGGTAAACAGCGCCACCAACTGGTTGCGGATCAGCGCGTCGTTGGCTTTCACGGCAGCGGCTGCCTCGGGACCGGTGACCCGCAGGGCGATATCCGCCTTGAACACCCGCAGCTTCGCGGTGCCATCCAGGCCGTAGTTACCGACAAACGGCGGGCTCAGGCTGATATAGCTGACCTTCGGCGCTTCGCCTTCTTTGGCTTCTTCGGCCAGGGCTGCCGTCGGCAGTGTCAGGGCCAGCATCAACAGGATCCACGCTTTCACAGTTCATTCCTCAATTCGGTTGCCCAGTAGCATAACGCTAGCAGCCCTGAGCACAAGCTTATGGCGACTTATCAGGCCGGGGCATGCTCGTTGACCCGTCGCCCTGCCCACCTACACTTATCGGCCAACACGCCAAAAGGAATAGTCCGATGAAAGCTGTGCTGTGCAAAGCCTTCGGCCCCGCCGAAAACCTGGTGCTGGAAGACGTCGAAAGCCCGGCGATCAAGAAGAACGAAATCCTGTTGGACGTGCATGCGGCCGGGGTCAATTTCCCGGACACCCTGATCATCGAGGGCAAGTACCAGTTCAAGCCGCCCTTCCCGTTTTCGCCGGGCGGTGAAGCGGCAGGCGTGATCAGCCAAGTCGGTGAGAACGTCAGCCACCTGAAGGTCGGTGACCGGGTGATGGCCCTGACCGGCTGGGGCAGCTTCGCCGAGCAGGTCGCGGTGCCGGGCTACAACGTGCTGCCGATCCCGCCGAGCATGGACTTCAACACCGCCGCCGCCTTCAGCATGACCTACGGCACGTCGATGCACGCCCTGAAGCAACGGGCCAACCTGCAACCCGGGGAAACCCTGCTGGTGCTCGGTGCCTCCGGCGGCGTCGGCCTGGCTGCGGTGGAAATCGGCAAGGCCATGGGCGCCCGGGTGATCGCCGCGGCCAGCAGCGCCGACAAGCTGGCGGTGGTCAAGGCTGCCGGTGCCGATGAGTTGATCAACTACAGCGAAGCCAGCCTCAAGGACGAGATCAAACGCCTTACCGGCGGCAACGGCGTGGATGTGATCTACGACCCGGTGGGCGGCGACCTGTTTGACCAGGCCATTCGCGGCATCGCCTGGAATGGCCGGCTGCTGGTGGTGGGCTTTGCCAGCGGGCGCATTCCCGAGCTGCCGGTGAACCTGGCGCTGCTCAAGGGCGCGGCGGTGGTCGGGGTGTTCTGGGGGTCGTTCGCCCAGCGCCAGCCGCAGGACAATGCCGCCAACTTCCAGCAACTGTTCGGCTGGTTCGCCGAGGGCAAGTTGAAGCCGCTGGTGTCCCAGGTGTACCCGCTGGAGCAGGCGGCGCAGGCGATCAACGACCTCGGCCAGCGCAAGGCTGTGGGCAAGGTCGTGGTGCAGCTACGCTGACTATTGTTTCATTTTGTCCGCGGAGTGCCTGGGCCCATGATCGGCCGAGGCACTCACTCACTGGCAGGAATGAATAATGGTCACACCGCTGCGCGCGCTGTTTCTGGGGTTGTTGATGATGGTGTCGGCTCACGCCTTTGCCCATAAAGAGGGCAAGGATGTACGCGGGCTGAACAACGTGACGGTGCTGATCGTGCGCCATGCGGAAAAACCCGATGAAGGTCCGTTGCTGAGCCCCAAGGGCGAACAGCGGGCGGCGGCCTACGCCAGCTATTTCGACCCGCTGCTGTTGAACGGCATCTCCGTGGTGCCCCAGCGGCTGATCGCTACCAGCGACAGCAAGGAAAGCTCCCGCCCGCGCCTGACCCTGACACCCCTGGCCCAGCGCCTGCAGCTCCCGCTTGAAACACCCTACTCAGACGATCAAGTCGGCAAGCTGGTGAAGTCCCTGCGCAAGTCCAACCAGGCGCAGACCGTGTTGATCGCCTGGCATCACGGGCATATCGACAAGTTGATCGAGGCCTTCGGCGGTGACGGCGCGGCGCTGACCGGCATGAAGAAATGGCCGGAAAATGTGTATGACTGGCTGATCGTGTTGCGCTTCGACGACCAGGGTCAACTGGTGGAATCCCGCAGCCAGAAGATCCAGGAACACCTGCTTCCAGGTGATATCGCAGCCGCCAACGGCAACTGAACCGAATCACTGCCTGTGGTAAGGGAGCTTGCTCCCTCACCACAGCTTCTTGGCATCCCCTCCTGAAAACGCCCCTCACTTGCCTCTAAGCGACATGTTCGTAAAAGAACATGCAATTGCACTCAATTCCTATGCCCGCAGATAAGAGGCGGTGCTATTTTCGGTAACGAAACTGTAACATTCGCATCCGCAGTCAAAACAAGAAATCTGGAGCTCTTGAATGTTTGCTTTCTTCCGTCCTGCCGCACATCAGGCGCCCCTGCCTGAAGAAAAAATAGACAGCACGTACCGACGCCTGCGCTGGCAGATCTTCGCCGGTATTTTCTTCGGTTACGCCGGGTACTACCTGCTGCGCAAGAACTTCTCCCTGGCCATGCCGTACCTGATCGACGAGGGTTACACCCGTGGCCAGCTGGGCCTGGCAATGTCGGCGATAGCAATTGCCTACGGCCTGTCCAAGTTCCTCATGGGCCTGGTGTCCGACCGCTCCAACCCGCGCTACTTCCTGCCCTTCGGCCTGTTGGTGTCCGCCGGGGTGATGTTCATTTTCGGTTTCGCACCTTGGGCTACGTCCAGCGTGACCATGATGTTCATTCTGCTGTTCATCAACGGTTGGGCCCAGGGCATGGGCTGGCCGCCAAGTGGGCGGACCATGGTGCACTGGTGGTCGCAGAAAGAACGTGGCGGTGTGGTTTCCGTATGGAACGTGGCGCATAACGTCGGCGGCGGCTTGATCGGCCCGCTGTTCCTGCTGGGCATGGCCTGGTTCAACGACTGGCACGCGGCGTTCTACGTCCCGGCTACCGTGGCCCTGCTGGTGGCGGCATTTGCCTTCATCACCATGCGCGACACCCCGCAATCGGTAGGCCTGCCGCCCATCGAGCAATACAAGAACGATTACCCGGAAGGCTACGACGCCAGCCACGAGGACGAATTCAGCGCCAAGGAAATCTTCGTCAAGTACGTGCTGCGCAACAAAATGCTCTGGTACATCGCCTTCGCCAACGTCTTCGTCTACCTGCTGCGCTACGGCGTGCTGGACTGGGCACCGACGTACCTCAAGGAAGCCAAGCACTTCGACGTGGATAAAACCTCGTGGGCGTACTTCTTCTACGAGTGGGCGGGCATTCCGGGCACGCTGCTGTGCGGCTGGATGTCGGACAAGATCTTCCGTGGCAACCGTGGCCTGACCGGCATTGTGTTCATGGGCCTGGTCACCGTGGCGACCCTGGTTTACTGGCTCAACCCGCCGGGCAACCCGATGATCGACATGATCGCGCTGTTCTCCATCGGCTTCCTGATCTACGGCCCGGTGATGCTGATCGGCCTGCAGGCGCTGGAACTGGCACCGAAGAAAGCCGCCGGTACCGCAGCGGGCTTTACGGGCCTGTTCGGTTACCTGGGTGGTTCAGTGGCAGCGAGTGCGGCCATGGGCTACACCGTTGACCATTTCGGTTGGGACGGTGGTTTCGTGCTGCTGATCGGCGCGTGCCTGCTGGCCATCGCGTTCCTGATCCCCACCTTGTGGCACACCAATAGCGTCAGTGCCGCACGTTAATCGTCGGAACAGCCTTTGGAACACCGCTTGAGCCGCGCCTCCAGATTCTTGTCTGGCATGGCGTGGCTACGCAGGGCGTTGACGGTCTGCTCGACATAATCGCGCGTAGTGCCGTAACGCCCGCAAGCGCTTTGCAACACGTGATTCAGCACGATGTCGGGCAAATTGCCAGCATAACTGGGCAGGTGCCGCTCCAGGACAAATCCCAATGCCTGCACCTGGCTGCCATCTTCCAGACGACAGCTGAGCCAGTGCGGCCGGTACGAGGGATACGGCATCTCGCGCTGCCACAGGGCATACAGCGAGGCCTCCAGTTGATCTTCCGGCAAGCGGTAGGCAAACCCGCTGCACGAGCCGCCGCGATCCAGGCCAAACACCAACCCCGGTATTTCCGGCGTGCCCCGGTGCTCATGAGACCACAGGTACAAGCCCCGGTGATAACCGTGGACCCGCGCCCGCATCCGCTGTGTCGACGAACATTCAGGCCGCCAGATCAGCGAACCGTAAGCGAATAGCCAGACCGGCCCACCCTTGTGCAGCGCCATGGTGGCTTGCATCGAGCTCATCAACTGTTCGTGAGTGAGTTGCGGCCCCAGATCGAGCCGCGGAGGGTAAGCCAATTGCAAAAGATCAGATTCAATGGCGGTCATGGCAGATCGCTTAGGTCTCCTTTGTTGTTACGAGAAGCTGTTACCAGTTGTAAGCAACTTTACCGTAATAGAACGCGCCGCTGTAACCGTACGGCGAAAAAGTGCTATAGGCCAAATTGCCACCACTGCTGGCGTAGGCATTGAGTTTTTCCGGGTATTTGTCGGTGACGTTGTCGCCGCCAACGGTGAAGGTCCAGTTTTTCAGCTTGTAGTCGGCTGACAGATCCAACAGCCAGGCGGCCTTGAAGCTCTGGTCGTTGGTCGGGTCGGCCTGGTAGCTGGTGAATGAACCATAGCGCACCAAATTACTGTGCAGCGCCCAGTTGCCGAAACTCAGGTCGTTGCCCAGGCTCAGCTTGTGCTGTGGCGTGGTATCGCCCAGCAGGCCGATGCGCTCGCGACGGTCCACCCGAACCAGGCTCGCGCCCAGGCTATCCAGTACGGACGGGTTGGCTTTTACGTCGGTGACCTTGGTGTGGTTGTAGTTGTAGCCCACGGTGCTGTTCCAGCGCACACCGTTGTCCAGTTGGTAGCGATAGTTGGCCACCAGGTCGACGCCATTGGTGGTGGTGTCGGTGGCGTTGGTGAAGTAGCGCACCGTGGTGTAGTTGATGTTGCCGACGCCATTTGCCTGCAGATACGCGAGCGCAGCCGGGTTCTTGCTCAGGTCCAGGTTGGAGGACAGGCTGATGCGGTCGCTGATGTCGATACGGTAGACATCGGCGGTCACGGTCAGGTTGTCGGTCGGCTCCAGCACCAGGCCGAGACTGTAGTTGCGGGACTTCTCGGCTTTCAGGTCTTCAGCGCCGAGCAGGCGCGCCACCTGGCTGTTGGCCGGGAAGGTGCCGGCTTCCTGGATGGTGTTGCCGATCAGTTGCGACGAGGTGTAGGCGAAGTTTTGCTGGGCCAGGGACGGCGCACGGAAACCGTTGGAAACACTGCCGCGCAAGGCCACTTGCGGGGTGAAGTCGTAACGGGCGGAGAGCGAGCCGCTGACGTTGGAGCCAAAATCACTGTAGTCCTCGTGGCGCACGGCGGCGGAGGCACTGAGTTTTTCGGTGAAGTTGGTTTCCAGGTCCAGGTACTGCGCCCAGTTGTGGCGCGTGCTGGTGCCGGCGTCGGAATCACGGAAGCCGCCCAGGCCCGAGCTGCCGGTCTGGTAGTAGGACGCCGGGTCGCCCGCCTTGATCTGGTAACCCTGGTCCAGGTATTCGCCGCCAAACGCCACCGACACTGGATACGGCAACCAGCCCAGGCTGAATTCCCGCGACAGGTCCAGGCTGAGTTGCTTCTGGTCATTGACCAACGTGCCGTTGTCGAACTTGCGCGGCGTGGCCAGGCCCAGCGAGGTGTTGATGGTTTCGGTACCGATCTGGTACTGGTTCTTGCCGTAGTTGACCGACACATCGTAGTGCCAGTCATAGGCCAACAAGCCGCGCAGGCCGACCGCCAGGGACGTGTCTTCCACGTCACCGCGAATCAACGGCAGGTAACCATTGGGGTTGAGCGCAGGAATGTTGTTGCTCGCGTTACTGGCCCGGTAGAACGCCGCCGTCTCGCCGCGGGTCTTGCTGTAGCCGCCAAACGCATAGAACTCGGCCGCATCGCTGAAGGAATATTCCGAGTTGAGAAACAGCTTGCCCTGGTCAGTGGCCGGCTCGCCCTGGCGGAACACCCGCTGGCCGTAGGTCGTCGAACCAACGCTGCCCGGACGCAGGTCCTTGCCGGCGCGGTTGGTGTAATCGTTGTCGGCACCTTCGGCAGAGATGTTGATAAACCCGTTATCGCCCAGTGCCACACCGGTGTTGCCGCTGAGGTTGCGCTGGATACCGTCGCCCTTCTTGTACTCACCAAACTTGCTGGTGATCGAGCCGCCGTGGTCGTCATGCTTGAGGATCACGTTGATCACCCCGGCAATCGCATCGGAGCCGTAGCGGGCCGATGCGCCGTCACGCAGCACCTCGATATGGTCGACCGCCGACAACGGGATCGCATTCAAATCCGCCGGCGCCGAGCCACGCCCAACCGCACCGCCGAGATTGACGAAGGCACTGGTGTGGCGGCGCTTGCCGTTGACCAGCACCAACACCTGGTCAGGTGACAGGCCACGCAGCTGCGCCGGGCGCACCAGTTCGGCACCGTCTACCAGGCTCGGGCGTGGAAAGTTGATGGAAGGAATCAATCGGGCCAACACCGCGCCCAACTCATCAGAGCCGGTGCTGCGCAAGGTGTCGCCGGAAATCACATCGATAGGTGACAACGAGGCACTGGCGGTGCGCTCTTGGGCGCGGGTGCCGGTGACAATGACTGTATCGAGTTTGGGTACATCGGCAGTGGCCGTTTCGGCGGATGCCACTGGACTGAATCCCACAGCGGTCAGCAAATTAGCCGACAAAATCGCCGTGTACAGCAGGTGCTGCTTGTTGCTCCCCATACCGCTCCCCTTGGAATCAAAAGCCAGAACGTCAATGCTCTGAGCTCGTACGATCGATCCGTGTGGCGGACGGTGGCGGTCATTTATTGGTTATTGGCAGAAAGTCGGTAGTCCGTTGGCATATAGCTTAATGATATTTATGTAACAAATTAAATACCTTTAAAGAATAAGCGAATGCATAAGCCCAGGCCGCTCCGCTCATCAGGATTGGCTGCCTCAATCCCTGTAGTTTCAGCGCAGGTTCAGCCTGGGGGCACGCTGAGCCTTCAAAATAGGCGCCTGTCACGACCCACCTGGCCGCCAACCGAATCGACTACCGAGGTCACTCCATGAAATACCGACTGCCCAGCCTGTTGTTCCTGGCACAGGCCACCACCGCCCTGGCGGCGGAAGTGCCGACCCAGGACGAAAAAGGCTTCTGGTATGCCCAGACGAGCGTCTACACCCGGCATTTTGCGCCGGACAAGGACCACAACAACAACCAGGACCTGATCGGCCTGGAGCGCAATGAAGCGTCAGGCCTGGTGTATGGCGGGGCGACGTTTCGCAACTCGTTCAGCCAGCGTTCGTACTACGCCTATGCCGGCAAACGCTACGACATGCCCGATTACCCGGTGTACTTGAAGCTGACAGGGGGTTTGATCCAGGGCTATCGCGGCAAGTACCGCGACAAGATTCCGCTGAATGGACTGGGGGTAGCGCCGGTGATCATCCCCTCGGTGGGCACCCACTACGGGCCGGTCGCCGCCGAGCTGGTGTTGCTCGGGTTCAATGCGGCGATGGTGACCACGGGCGTTCGTTTCTGATCGAGCCGCTGAAAGGCTTCTGTGGCGAGGGAGCTTGCTCCCGCTGGGTCGCGAAGCGGCCCCTGAAGTTCATGCGGTTTTCAGATAGAACCCAGCGACTGTCTTGGGGCTGCTGCGCAGCCCAGCGGGAGCAAGCTCCCTCGCCACAGGTTACGGACGAGGCGCGTAGGCAAATACGTCAGCACGCATCTGGTGTGCATCCATGCCGGCCTCGACCAGCGCATCCAGGGTGCCGTAGATCATCGCCGGTGAACCGCTGGCGTAGACATGCACGGCCTTGAGGTCGCTGATGTCTTCGCACACCGCTTCATGCAACAGCCCGCAGCGCCCTTCCCAGCCACACAGGTCGCTGACCACTTTGTGCAGGAACAGGTTGGGCAGTTGCAGCCACTGGTCCCAGTGCTCGATGTCGTAGAAGTCTTCCGGTCGACGTACCCCCCAATACAGATGCACCGGGTGCTTGAAGCCACTGGCGCGACAGTGTTCGATCAGGCTATGCATCTGGGCCATGCCGGTGCCGGCGGCGATCAGCACCAGCGGCCCGTCGGGCAGTTCCGCCAGGTGGGTGTCGCCAAACGGCATTTCGATGCGGGCCATCTGGTTGCGCTGCAACTGCTCCAGCAGGCTGCGGGCGCTGTCTTCCCTGGCCAGCACGTGCAATTCCAGCTCGCGCCCGGCGTGGGGCGCCGAGGCCAGGGAGAATGCCGACTTCTCGCCGTTTTCCCGCTCGATCATCAGGTATTGCCCGGCGTGGTAGCGTACCGCCTTGCCGGCCGGAGCCCGCAGGCGCACGCGCCAGACGTCACCGCCCACCTCGACGCATTCACTCAGTTGGCAAGACAGTTTGCGCACCGGCAATTCTCCCGGCGCCAGCACGCCATCCCACAACACAATGCAATCTTCCAGCGGTTCGGCAATGCAGGTATAGAACTCGCCATGGTCACGCACCTCACCGGCTTGCTGCACCCGGCCTTCCACCAGCAGCGCCGCGCACACGTGGCACACGCCATTGCGGCAGGCCTGGGGGCAATCGTAGCCCAGGCGGCGCGCGCCCTCGAGGATCCGCTCGCCGGGCGTCAGTTCAAGTACCGCACCGGAAGGCTGCAGGGTTACACGCATCAATCTATTCCTAATTCTTTCCAGAGCGCATCGACACGGGCAGTGACCGCTTCGTCCTTGACGATCACGCGGCCCCATTCGCGGGTGGTTTCACCCGGCCATTTATGGGTGGCGTCCAGGCCCATTTTCGAGCCGAGGCCCGATACCGGGGAAGCAAAGTCGAGGTAGTCGATCGGCGTGTTGTCGATCATCACCGTGTCGCGCTTGGGGTCCATACGCGTGGTGATGGCCCAGATCACGTCGTTCCAGTCCCGGGCGTTGATGTCGTCGTCGGTGACAATAACGAACTTGGTGTACATGAACTGTCGCAAAAACGACCACACACCCAGCATTACCCGCTTGGCGTGGCCGGGGTACGACTTCTTCATCGTCACGATGGCCATGCGATACGAGCAGCCTTCGGGCGGCAGGTAGAAGTCAGTGATTTCCGGAAACTGCTTTTGCAGGATCGGCACAAACACTTCGTTCAACGCCACGCCGAGGATCGCCGGCTCATCCGGCGGCCGGCCGGTGTAGGTGCTGTGGTAGATCGGCTTGATCCGGTGGGTGATGCGCTCGACGGTGAACACCGGGAAGCTGTCGACTTCGTTGTAGTAGCCGGTGTGGTCGCCGTAGGGGCCTTCATCGGCCATCTCGCCCGGGTGAATCACGCCTTCGAGGATGATTTCGGCGGTGGCCGGCACTTGCAGGTCGTTACCGCGGCATTTCACCAGCTCAGTGCGATTGCCGCGCAACAGGCCCGCGAAAGCGTACTCGGACAGGCTGTCGGGCACCGGCGTGACGGCGCCGAGGATGGTCGCCGGGTCGGCGCCCAGGGCCACGGAAACAGGGAATGGCTGGCCGGGATGCTTTTCGCACCACTCACGGAAATCCAGGGCGCCGCCACGGTGGCTCAGCCAGCGCATGATGACCTTGTTGCGGCCGATCACTTGCTGACGGTAGATGCCGAGGTTCTGGCGGTCCTTGTTCGGGCCCTTGGTGACGGTCAGGCCCCAGGTGATCAGCGGGCCGACATCGCCAGGCCAGCAGGTCTGCACGGGGAGCATGCCGAGGTCGACATCCTCGCCTTCGATCACCACTTCCTGGCAAACCGCGTCTTTCACGACCTTGGGGGCCATGGCGATGATCTTGCGGAAGATGGGCAGCTTCGACCAGGCGTCCTTGAGCCCCTTGGGTGGCTCGGGCTCCTTGAGGAAGGCCAGCAGCTTGCCGATCTCGCGCAGTTCGCTGACCGACTCGGCGCCCATGCCAAACGCCACGCGGTCGGGGGTGCCGAACAGGTTGCCGAGCACCGGGATATCAAAGCCCACCGGGTTTTCGAACAGCAGCGCCGGGCCCTTGTTGCGCAAGGTGCGGTCGCAAATCTCAGTCATCTCCAGGACCGGGGAAATCGGCACCTGGATACGTTTCAACTCTCCGCGCTGCTCAAGTTGCTGCACGAAATCCCGAAGATCCTTGAATTTCATTAACCATGCCACCCGTAAAATAGGCGTACATCCTACCTGCTCTTACGGTCGCTGGCAGCTTATTGAGCAGCATTGCCGACGACACAGACTCAAAGAGCCGATGCCTGGGTTTCATCGCGCAAGGCTTTGAACAAGGGTTCAAGAAACGCCTCGACATACCGCGAACCAACCGCCGAGAGGTGATTGTCGTCGGTGTACAGCGACTGACCGTCCAGTTCCACCCGGCACCAGTCATTCGCACTGCATAACTTGGGCGCCGGATCCATTACCTTTACCCCGGGATCAGCCGCCGCCATGCGCTCGAATACGCTGCTGATATAGGCCTGGCGCTGGAGGTGCTCATCCAGGGGCATGCCTTCTTTGTCGGTGGGCCGGCCGAGCATCGCCAGGCGACTCAGGCGGTAAGGCGGACTGAATTCCTGCAGGGGGACTTCCTTGACCAGCCACACCCGATGACCGCTGGCGCGCAATTGCTGCACAAGGGCGCCCAGACTTTCAGCGAAGCGCCGCTCGGCGAAGGCGCGGTCATAGGTTCCGGTCGCCGGGTCCAGCAACGAAGCCTCGGTGTCACCATCGCGCTGCCCATAGACATACAGGCTCCAGCGCGCCACCAGCACCACGTCGCTAAAGGTTTCCTTGTCGAGCAGCTGCGTGACCTGCTGGTTAAAGGCCAGGCAGCCCGGAACGCTTTCCTTGCGATTAAACGGCAGGCAACCGGCATAACCTGCCTGCGTGACGCTGACACCGTACTTGCTGGCGCCGTCTCGCAACGCCGGAACCAGCGCCGTGGCATGGCTATCGCCCCAGACCAGCGCGCGTGTCGGCGCGGACTGAGGTCCGAAATGACAAAATCCATGGTGGCGATTTTTCCCACCATCCACCAGGCAGGCCATAAGGTCCGGGCTCCACTCGCGCGCCTGGGCAAATTGCAGCGCCTCGGGCGACAGGCGCCAAGGCAAGCCCTTCGTCATGACCAGGCCTTTGCCGAGCAGTCCCACCCCAAGCAGCGCGATACCCGCCGCCACCAGGATTTGCTTGCGCCCTGCCAACAGCCGACGTTCACGGAACGGCGCCTCGACAAACCGCCAGGACGCATAACCCAGCACCAGGCTCAACACAAACAGTGCACCAAGCTCCCACGGGCCCAGCCCGTCGACACTGGCGTACTTGCCAAACACGTACACCGGCCAGTGCCACAGGTACCAGGAGTAGGAGATCAGGCCAATCCCCACCAGCAAGCGGCTACCCAGCAGCTTGCTCGTCAGGGTAGTTTGCTGGCCGTTGGCCCAAATCAGGCAGACCACGCCCACCACCGGCAACAGCGCTGCGGCGCCGGGAAACGGCGTGCTCGGGTCATACGCGAAGACCGCCAGCAGGATCAGGCCGAGGCCGGCAAGGCTGACGGCCTGCGCCAACGCCGGGCTGGCGCGGTACTCGCGTATCGGCATTACCGCCAGCATTGCGCCCGCCAACAGCTCCCAGGCACGCATCTGCAGCAGGAAAAAGGCTCTTTCCGGAGCGTGGGCCACCGCCCATGTACTCATGCCGAATGACACCAGCAACAACACGAACAGCGCCGTGCGCCAATATTTGAGCCGGCTCGACAGCAGTGTCAGCAGCAGTGGGAAGAGGATGTAGAACTGTTCTTCAACCGACAATGACCAGGTATGCAGCAACGGTTTGATATCGGAGGCCACATCAAAGTAACCGTCCTGACGCATGAAAAACAGGTTGGAGATAAACACCACCTGGTTATGTATCGAGCGCCCCAACTCGCTGTAATCCTTGGGCGCCAGCAGGAACCAGCCCACCACCAGCGCGCCGAGCATCATCACGAACAGTGCCGGCAGGATACGCCGCGCTCGCCTGGCCCAGAAGCTGACAAAACTGAAACGGCCGGCCTCACGCTCGCGCCAGATGATCGAGGTGATCAAGAAGCCGGAGATCACGAAAAACACGTCGACGCCGACAAAGCCGCCGGTAAAGCCCGGTACACCAAAATGAAACAGCACAACAGCGAGCACAGCTATGGCACGCAGGCCGTCAATGTCCCTGCGATAAGCGAGAATGGTCATAAAATCTTGTAATTTGCCTGATCGGATGGACAGCGAGTGTAGTAACACACGCGAATTTGTTTCTAAACAGACACACACTAAAGCCAAAACTCCTTTTCCAGAAACAAAAAAAATGGCGCCCCATGGGGCGCCATCCTTTTTGACCGAAGCGTCGTGTTACTTGCGCTTCATCGACAGGAAGAACTCGTCGTTGGTCTTGGTGGTTTTCAGCTTGTCGATCAGGAACTCGATGGCCGCAACTTCGTCCATCGGGTGCAGCAGCTTGCGCAGGATCCACATGCGCTGCAGTTCGTCATCGGCGGTCAGCAACTCTTCGCGGCGCGTGCCGGAACGGTTGATGTTGATGGCCGGGAACACCCGCTTCTCGGCGATACGACGGTCCAAAGGCAGTTCCATGTTGCCGGTACCTTTAAACTCTTCGTAGATCACTTCATCCATCTTCGAACCGGTTTCAACCAGTGCGGTGGCGATGATGGTCAGCGAGCCGCCTTCTTCGATGTTCCGCGCAGCGCCGAAGAAACGTTTCGGTTTCTCCAGGGCGTGGGCATCGACACCACCGGTGAGCACCTTGCCGGAGCTTGGGATCACGGTGTTGTAGGCACGGGCCAGACGGGTGATGGAGTCGAGCAGGATCACCACGTCTTTCTTGTGTTCGACCAGGCGCTTGGCCTTCTCGATCACCATTTCGGCAACCTGCACGTGGCGGGTTGGCGGCTCATCGAACGTCGAGGCAACCACTTCGCCGCGCACGGTGCGCTGCATTTCGGTTACTTCTTCCGGACGCTCATCGATCAGCAACACGATCAGGTGAACTTCAGGGTTATTACGGGCGATGTTCGCTGCGATGTTCTGCAGCATGATGGTCTTGCCGGCTTTCGGCGGGGCCACGATCAGGCCGCGCTGGCCTTTGCCGATCGGGGCACACAGGTCGATGACACGACCGGTCAAGTCTTCGGTGGAACCGTTGCCGGCTTCCATCTTCATGCGCACGGTCGGGAACAGCGGCGTCAGGTTCTCGAAGAGAATCTTGTTTTTCGCGTTCTCGGGACGATCGTAGTTGATCGTGTCGACCTTGAGCAGGGCGAAATAACGCTCGCCTTCCTTTGGAGGGCGGATCTTGCCAACGATGGTGTCACCGGTGCGCAAGTTGAAGCGACGGATCTGGCTCGGCGAGACGTAGATATCGTCTGGGCCGGCGAGATAGGAAGCGTCTGCAGAGCGGAGGAAGCCGAAGCCGTCCTGGAGAATCTCCAGCACGCCATCACCGGAGATTTCCTCGCCGCTTTTCGCGTGCTTTTTCAGCAGGGAGAAAATCACGTCCTGCTTGCGCGAACGGGCCATATTTTCTATGCCCATCTGTTCGGCCAATTCGAGCAGTTCGGTAATCGGCTTTTGCTTGAGTTCAGTCAGATTCATATAGGAATGACGTAATCATTTATGGAGGGGGGGAAATTAAGCTTTTGGCTTAATGAGGCCGCGCCGCAGAGAAGGCGACAGGATCGCGTACTAATCGAAAAGGAGAGCGTCGGCGACGGCTTGCAGGGGGCAGTGGAGAAACCAGTGCGGGGCCGAATGTACCACCTGAGTTTCAGAGCGTCTAGCCCTGTTTCACGAAAAAGCCCCGCAAATTGCGGGGCTTTTTGAGGACGCTTAGATATTGGCGTCGAGGAAAGCTTGCAGCTGGGACTTCGACAGCGCGCCGACCTTGGTGGCCTCGACGTTGCCGTTCTTGAACAGCATCAGGGTCGGGATACCACGCACGCCGTGCTTGGCCGGAGTTTCCTGGTTGTCGTCGATGTTCAGCTTGGCAATGGTCAACTTGCCTTCGTAAGTGGTGGCAATGTCGTCCAGGACCGGAGCGATCATTTTGCAAGGACCGCACCACTCAGCCCAGTAGTCAACCAGCACCGGGCCCTGGGCCTTCAGTACTTCGGCCTCGAAGGTCGCGTCGGTGACGTGCTTGATAAGATCGTTGCTCATGGATGTCTCCGGGTTGTAAGCAAAAAAAACGTTGCCCATCATAGCCGCCCTTCCCGCGTTCAGGAAGCTGCAGCTGATTGACTCTTCCTATGATGGCGCATGAGTTTGGGTATAGCCCAACTCATGGGGTTACGGGAGTGATGAAGGCAATCCCTGTACGCAACGCCGCGTTACGCACATGTTCCTGCATGCTTTTCTGCGCCGCCCCGCTGGCGCGTCGGGCCAGGGCACGGAGGACCTTGCGGTGCTCCTGCCAGGTCTCCATGGCCCGCTCCGGCCGGATGAACGGTAGTTTCTGGCTCTCCAGGAACACCTCGGCACTGGCGCTGAGGATGCTCACCATCGCCTGATTGCCGCTGGCCAGCAGGATGCGCCGGTGGAATTCGAAGTCCAGCCGGGCGGCTGCCTCGAAATCACCGGCCTTCAGCTCCTTGCGCATCGCCTCGACGTTATCTTCCAGGATGTCCAACTCCCCGGTGGTCAGCGTCACCGCCGCCAGCCCCGCCGCAAAACCTTCCAGGGCGTAGCGCAGTTGAAAGATATCCAGCGGCGTCGCCTGTGCCGTAAACGGCCAGGCCAACCCCGGCAGCTCTTCGGCCGCTTGCACGAACACGCCTTTGCCCGGCTGCACACTTACCACGCCCAAGGCACTGAGGGACGACAAGGCTTCACGCAAAGAGGCCCGGCTCACGCCCAATTGCAGCGCCAGGTCGCGCTGGGAGGGCAACGCATCACCCGGCCCGAAGCCCTCGTCAGCGATCAATTTGCGGATGGCCTGTAGCGCCACTTCCGGTACGGCTTGGGCGATGGAATTCATAAGAAACTCAGGTTTCCAGTCAACTGAGCGGCTAGTTGTAAAGCTATTCGCAGCGCCCGGCAAGCCACGCCCCAAAGGGGCTCGCGCGGTTTTGACGGCGCTCGAAAAGGGTGCAGAAAACCCAGTAACTGTTCAGACCAGTAAGACCGCCAAGACTCAACAGCCACCGGCTCTGGCGCGAAATACGGCGGTGCTGGCATGGGCTGTGCACTGGCAAAAACCGGAAAATCCTTTCGTCCTTTTCGGAGAGTCGCCATGACCAAGCGTTGCAGCGCCCTGCTCACTGCCCTGTTTGCCAGCCTGATGCTGAGCCAGGCGCCCGCCCAGGCCAACGGTCTGGACGATATCGTCGCCCGTGGCACCCTCAAGGTGGCCGTGCCCCAGGATTTCCCGCCGTTCGGCTCGGTCGGCCCGGACATGAAGCCCCGCGGCCTGGACATCGACACCGCAAAGCTTTTGGCCGACCAGCTCAAGGTCAAGCTTGAACTGACCCCGGTCAACAGCACCAACCGCATCCCGTTCCTCACCACCGGCAAGGTCGACCTGGTGATTTCCAGCCTGGGCAAGAACGCCGAGCGCGAGAAGGTCATCGACTTCTCCAAGGCCTACGCGCCCTTCTACCTCGCCGTATTCGGCCCTCCCGATGCGCCGATCAGCACCGTTGACGACCTCAAGGGCAAAACCATCAGCGTGACCCGTGGCGCCATCGAAGACATCGAGCTGACCGCCGTGGCGCCTAAAGAGGCGACGATCAAGCGCTTTGAAGACAACAACTCGACCATCGCCGCCTACCTCGCCGGCCAGGTGGACCTGATCGCCAGCGGCAACGTGGTGATGGTGGCCATCAGCGAACGCAACCCCAAGCGCGTGCCGGCACTGAAAGTGAAGCTCAAGGACTCGCCGGTGTACGTGGGCGTGAACAAGAACGAGCCGGCGCTGCTGGACAAGGTGAACCAGATCCTGGTCGCGGCCAAGGCCGACGGCAGCCTGGAAAAGAATGCATTGCAGTGGCTCAAAGAGCCGCTGCCGGCTGATCTCTGAGCGCGGTAACGAGGGTTAGCCTATGGCCTATCAATTCGACTTTGTGCCGGTCCTGGCCAATACCGATCTGCTGCTGCGCGGCGCGCTGTTCACACTTGAACTGACCGCCATCGGTGCAGTACTGGGCGTGGCGCTGGGAATCGTCGGCGCCGTGGTGCGGGCGTGGAAGATTCAGCCGTTCAGTTGGATCTTCGGCGTGTACGTCGAGTTGATCCGCAACACGCCGTTCCTGGTGCAGTTGTTTTTCATCTTCTTCGGCCTGCCGTCCCTCGGCCTGAAAATCACCGAATGGCAGGCGGCAGTGCTGGCGATGGTGATCAACCTGGGGGCGTACTCCACCGAGATCATCCGCGCCGGGATCCAGGCGATCCCCCGCGGGCAACTGGAAGCGGCGGCCGCGCTGGCGATGACACGTTTCGAGGCGTTCCGCCATGTGGTGTTGCTGCCCGCGCTGGGCAAGGTCTGGCCGGCCCTGAGCAGCCAGATCATCATCGTGATGCTCGGCTCGGCGGTCTGCTCGCAGATCGCCACCGAGGAACTGAGCTTTGCCGCCAACTTTATCCAGTCGCGCAACTTCCGCGCCTTTGAAACCTATGCGCTGACGACCCTGGTCTACCTGTGCATGGCGCTGATGATCCGCCAATTGCTGAACTGGATCGGCCGGCGCTATGTCATGAGGAACGCCCGATGAGTGATTTTTCGTTCTGGGACATCGTGCGCAACCTGCTCACCGGTTTGCAGTGGACCTTGCTGCTGTCGCTGGTGGCGTTCATCGGCGGCGGCGTGATCGGCTTGCTGGTGATGACTATGCGCATCAGCACCAAGGCGTTCCCGCGCAATGTCGCCCGCACCTATATCGAACTGTTCCAGGGCACGCCGCTGTTGATGCAACTGTTCCTGGTGTTCTTCGGCATCGCCTTGCTCGGCGTGGACATTTCGCCCTGGCTGGCGGCGGCGATTGCCTTGACCCTGTTCACCAGCGCCTACCTGGCCGAAATCTGGCGTGGCTGCGTCGACTCCATCGCCCACGGCCAATGGGAGGCGTCCGCGAGCCTGGCCCTGAACCCGCTGGAGCAATTGCGCTATGTGATCCTGCCCCAGGCCCTGCGCATTGCCGTGGCGCCAACCGTGGGTTTCTCGGTGCAAGTGGTCAAGGGCACCGCCGTGACCTCGATCATCGGCTTCACCGAGCTGACCAAGACCGGCGGCATGCTCGCCAACGCTACCTTCGAACCCTTCATGGTCTATGGCCTGGTGGCGCTGGGTTACTTCCTGCTCTGCTATCCCTTGTCCCTCAGTGCGCGCTACCTGGAAAGGAGACTGCATGCCTCTGCTTAGAATTTCCGCCCTGCATAAGTATTACGGCGATCACCACGTACTCAAGGGCATCGACCTGAGTGTCGAAGAGGGCCAGGTGGTGGCGATCATCGGTCGCAGCGGCTCGGGCAAATCCACCCTGCTGCGCACCCTCAATGGCCTGGAGTCGATCAATGACGGCGTGATCGAGGTCGACGGCGAATACCTCGACGCCGCCCGCGCCGACCTGCGCACCCTGCGGCAGAAAGTCGGCATGGTGTTCCAGCAGTTCAACCTGTTCCCACACCTGACGGTGGGCGAAAACGTCATGCTTGCGCCGCAAGTGGTGCAGAAAGTGCCGAAAGCCAAGGCCGCACAATTGGCGCGACAGATGCTCGAGCGCGTTGGGCTGGGGGAGAAGTTCGACGCGTTCCCCGATCGTTTGTCCGGCGGCCAGCAGCAGCGGGTAGCAATCGCCCGGGCTCTGGCGATGTCGCCCAAAGTACTGCTGTGCGATGAAATCACCTCGGCCCTGGACCCGGAGCTGGTCAACGAAGTGCTCAGCGTAGTGCGCCAACTGGCCAAGGATGGCATGACACTGATCATGGTCACCCATGAGATGCGTTTTGCCCGGGAAGTGGGTGACAAGCTGGTGTTCATGCACCAGGGCAAGGTGCATGAAGTGGGCGACCCGAAAATCCTGTTTGCCAATCCGCAGACCGCCGAGCTGGCCAACTTCATTGGTTCGGTGGAGCGCACGGACTGAGGCATCAAGCCCCGGGCGCCCACTCAAAACCGCCCTGCCCCTCAAATGTCGTTTCATCCCTGACGGCCAGCAAAGCAGCAGGCAGGAAGGTCTCGACGTTGACCAGGGCGGTGAAGCGGCGCCCATGCACCGGCATACCCGCTACGTGTGCAGCAAGCCTATGGCCCGGCAGCAATCGTCCGGTCGCCGGCTCTTCAGACAGGTGCGGCATTACCAGCTCAACGGATTTTCCATCGACTTGAGCGGACTGCAGGCTCAGGGTGAAATGCCCCTGGCGCCCAAACCGAAAGCCCTGCTGGTTGGCGGGTACGCCCGTAAAGCGCAGCGCCATGGATACCGGCACCTCACAGGCCATGCTCAGGCGAAGCGTGCGCTTGCCCAGCGCGATCTGTGGGTCGCCCCGCTCGGCCTGGCGGACCAGACCGTAATCAACCCGGGGCTGGCTCAAGGACACCTGGCAGTTATCTGCCCGCGCCTCATTGGCCAACACCACGACAAACAGCAGCAGGTAAAGGATAAGCCCATGACGCAGGCGTCCACCGTCAAAAGGCCCCACCGGCTCAGAGGGTACGGCAGACCGCCGAACCTGTTTCATAGAATTTGTCGTCATTGGATTCTGGCTCAAGGTTCAGTTGCAACAAGCAGGTGCTTGAATCTGGCAAGGAGATGTTCAGCGCTCGCGACTCATCCAGGCTGTTAAGGAAGACCATGCCCTCGCCCACGACGCTGGTCAGGAAAGCATTGTTGCTGTCGAAAACCGAGCCTCCCTGGGGCAAGGGTTGGCCCTGCGCGTCACGGACCTCAAGCAATACACGGCGCACTTTCACTACTTCGAAATCGATCGTGTTGAAAGAACCGCGTCCGGCCGCAAGGACCTTGGTGCCGTTTTTCAGATCGATGCGCTTGGGCAGGGATTGGGTTTGCACCTCGACATTGCTGCTGCGGTAGGCAGGCAGGCTGGCGATCACCGCCTGCCCGCGGTAGTCAGTCCAGACCGGCCCCTGCGGCGTCGAAACCTTGGCTGCCCCGACATTACCCACAGAGACAATTCCAAAGGTGTCCTGGACGGCATAGGGCGAGAACGTCATGCCTCTGTCGTGGACCACCACGCCGCCCTGCAATTGGCCGGTATACCCGGTGCTCAATGAATCATGTCGCACACCCAACCCTATCTGGGTGTAACGCGGCATGGCATTCACGCGGGCGTGAACAGCCTGTGTACGGCTCGCCTGCTCACGCGCAACCCCCACTTCATAGTTCACATAGTCGTTGACCCGATCGCTGAAGGCGGTCCCAAGATCGAACCTGTCGCCCCGCCGACTGGCATACGAGGTGACGCGGCGATCCCCACCGAACGGCACGGTGACCTGCAACCGAAGCGAAAGCCCCTTATCCGACACATCGCTGCGCTCGTCTCGAACGGTGTTCCTGACCTTGCGCGGTCGAGAGCCGCCCACCCGGGAATCCGCAATCAAAGCCACCTGGGTGCCATTGAATTGCTGGTTCCATGAGGCAAAGACGTGTTCGGCGGAGCGATCATCAAATTGCGAGCTGCGGGAATAACTGACGGAAAAGCCTCCCAGGGACGGGTCGACCCAACTCAAACCTACCGTGTATTGGTCCTTGAAGCGGGCATCCCGCTGGTCACGCCGCGTCGACTGCCCCACTTCCAGTACTTCGCGATAATCCCGCGTCTGGGTAGTGGCACTCGACGTCATTTCAATGCCGGCGAACAGCGGACTTCCCACGGTGACTGAGCTGCGAGCCCCGGTAACTTCGTCCCGGCCATCGCGAGACAGGTTCTGGCGCACGCC
Source organism: Pseudomonas sp. E6002 (assembly GCF_013385565.1). Taxonomy (NCBI): domain Bacteria; kingdom Pseudomonadati; phylum Pseudomonadota; class Gammaproteobacteria; order Pseudomonadales; family Pseudomonadaceae; genus Pseudomonas; species Pseudomonas sp. E6002. The sequence continues at coordinate 391,008 of NZ_JACAPT010000009.1, forward strand.
AACCGAAAGGTGCTGGAAAAAAACACTGCTCCACACGCCACCCGCCGCCTGGTATTCGTCGGTACTCAACAGGCCGAATCCCAGTGACGAGTTGCGCCCCAATCCCCAGGTCCCACTGCCCATCGCCACGACCGGAGGCTCCCCGGCACCCGGATTTGCCCCGCGCATCTTGCCCAGGGAGAAGTAATAACCGGGCTTTATCGGTACCGCCCCCGCAAAGGACGCGGCAGGGACGGTGAACCCATGCCTGCCACCACGAGTGCCAATGACACTGACCTCAAGATCGCTGGTGCCATTGAGTATGGGTAATCCGGTCAACGTGAACGGGCCTTCCGGTACCAGTGTGGTATGGATCAACACCCCGGCCTGGCGCACCTCGACCCGGGATGGGCTCTGGGCCAAACCTTCGACCACCACGCTGCTGCCACCCGGACTGCGCGATTGGCCATCCGGCGAGAGCTGGAAACCCGACAGCTGTAACCCACCGAACACCGGGTTGTTGCTGGAAATCTGCCCGACCTGGAAGGTCGACTTCAGGGGCGCGAAATCGCGTTGGGCGTAGGCATTCACATGCTCGCTGCTGCGCTTGCCGTTATCGGAGACAAAGAATTGGCGGCTTCGGACGATCCAGTTGCCGATATTGAATCCCGCCTCGGTGTAGGCCGAAACCGAGCGGGAAGAGCCGCTGTTGAAGCGCTCTTCGAATCCCTGCACATCATTGAACAAGGCTGCCGTGCCGCCCTGGGAGAAACTGCCGACATCCCATTCGGCCTCGCGCATTGACTGAGTAGGCACCACCAGCGATACCTCATCGCTGCCGGGGCGCAACTTGACGATGGTCGCGGGGTAAGCACCGAGAAAGTCATGACACGCCTGATCGGGCGCGATACCCGGCCGAATAATCGCGGCTGGCAACCGCAACCCGGCCTTGTCCAGCAGGACCGGGGTAAAACACAACTGCCCCTGGTAATCGAAGCGTGCCTCCACCAGGCCCAATGAGGTGCCGTTGACCTGCAGCCCCACCACGTGCACGCCCTCGCGGAATCGCGCAGCACTGCGAAAATAATGGGCAACCTTCGGGTCGATCCCGTTCGCCGACAAGACCGCCAGATCAAAACCCGATCCGAGCTCCAGCGCGTAGGCGGGAAGGCTCCACAGCGTTGCCAGGCCGATACAAGTCCGGGAAACCGAGGTTCGAATGGGTCGTACAGAGAGGCTCCAATCGTTTGCATGGGTAGCATTTCTCATAGACCGCTCAACCCGCCTCGACAACAACGGAGGCTTCGTAGGCGGTTGCCGAATACCCGTAGACCGTCGCCGGCTGAATCTCGACACCGCTGACCTGGGCCATCGCCTCTTCGATGCGGGTTGATAACACTTCGCCAGGCAGGATATAGGTGCGCGGCAATATCGCCGGGTGCCTCGACGGCAGCAGGTGCACCTCCAGCCCCATCCGGACCACGTAGGCACTGTCGTTATGAACCGTCAGCCGATTTCCCCGCAGCTTCCACTTCAGCAACTTCCATGGCTCCTGATGCCGCGGCAAGCCCTGGGGATGCAGGATCAGCGGTAAGTCCTGTCGAATGGTCACTCCAATGGTCGAGCGCCCTTCGGCGTGCGCCTGCGGAATACCTTCAAAGGTGACACGCTTCAATCGCTGGGTCTTGAGCGGCTGCTTCAAGGTACTGATAAACCGCACAAGTTGTGTTTCGCCCGGTTCGACACGGGCGATAGGAGGCGTAACGATCAAGAGTGTCTCCGGATCTTCCGGGACGTTTTGAATGACTGTGTGAAGTAAAGCAGGGCCAGCGTCCGTATTTTTTACGTTGATCGTCGCTTCACCGTTCTCTTCATAAAGAATAACAACGGATGTTTCCGGCTCCATCCCATCCGCTCTTACACTGCCAGAAACTAAAAAATAAAGATTCGCACACCAGAACAGAGCATTAACTGCATTTAAAAGACGACTCATCGAACTCTACCCGCAACCAGATAACGCACCGTTGACAATCACGAAATACCTGTACGCATATAAAGAGCCAGCACGAAGCCACGGTGCGCGACCGCCTGCTAAATGCTGGCCATGTTTATAGAGTTAGATTCGAGTTACTACCAAAGTAGCAGCTCCATTCAATTGAATATCCCTGCTGAGATCCAGTGCATCGCCGCGATTGATCACAGCCTTGACTACGAGAGTGCCGGTAACGGAAGAGACCGCGGCTGGAGTTGTGTTGTTATTACGGCTCCAGGAGTGCTGGTAAGGAGATTTTTCGACCTTGCCGTCACTGGTGCTCCAGGCACCGCCGGAGCTTGTCCTTCTAAGCGGGTACAGCGTAGCCCCGACAGTGGTCAAGGTGGCGAGCCTGATCGAATAGCCACCGGTATTCCTGGTTCCGACCGCGCCAAGACCAAAGTTGTGGTTGTCGGTGAAGCCGGTTCCCAGGATCCCCCTTACGACACTGTTTGTTTGTGAGTCAGTAACGGACAGTGCCATCTGGGCAGCCGCCGCACCACAGTTGACGTTTAACGGCAGCGACTTTTCCGGCAGAGGATAGAAAGAGGTCAGCGGAATGCTCGACGCATTGATCGTACCGTAATCAACGGTGCCGCCTGTGGCGCCGAGGTTTACCGTGCATGCAGCTGGTTTAATGGTTCCGGTGACTCTCAGGTTTCCGGCACCACTTGTATTTGCTTGAGCACCCATGCTTACCGCCAGGCCAACGACCACTATTGCCAAACCAAATGTTCTGTTCATGTTCATCCTGTCACTGAAGTTCTCAGGTGCATGTGGTTCGCCGGGCTATTCCATGCCCAACTTCTATCAACCTTGATAGGCAAACTACAAATAGTTAACACCACGGCTTAATTGCCGAGTGACAGTCTCTCTCGTAAACACCCGAAGAAAGAATGAGACGACGCCTGAACTAGTGTCAGAGCGGTAAAAAAACAATGTCCCCTCAGATCATCCTTGCAGTAGTCCTGACTTAATTATCGACTGGAACAAATAACCCAGCCATGTAGGCATATTCAGGAAGCCTATTAAAGCTGGAGATTTCCGTTACTCCACTTGCCCTACGGAACAATCGCCAGGCGCATCAAGAATCGCCCTACATATCCTGCAGATTTTCCTCCAAGACACCGATGAGCGAATTCCGGAAGCACTACGCGTTGGCGTCAGCGGTTGATCGTGGCACGATGGCGAGGTTATCGACCGAGACCCCTTAACCATGCCGCAATCCCAAGCCAAGAATCTGTCCCTGATCGCCGCCATCGACCTGGGCTCCAACAGCTTTCACATGGTCGTGGCCAAGGCCCAGAACGGCGAAATCCGCATCCTTGAGCGGCTCGGCGAGAAAGTGCAGCTGGCTGCCGGGATCGACGACGAGCGTCAGCTCAATGAAGAATCCATGCAGCGCGGGCTCGATTGCCTGAAGCGCTTTGCCCAACTGATCAACGGCATGCCCCCGGGCGCCGTGCGGATCGTCGGCACCAACGCCCTGCGCGAAGCCCGCAACCGGGGCGAGTTCATCCGCCGCGCCGAGGAGATCCTCGGGCACCCGGTAGAGGTCATCTCCGGCCGCGAGGAAGCACGCCTGATCTACCTCGGCGTGTCCCACACCCTGGCCGACACTCCGGGCAAGCGCCTGGTGGCCGACATCGGCGGTGGCAGTACCGAATTCATTATTGGCCAGCGCTTCGAGCCGCTGCTGCGCGAAAGCCTGCAAATGGGCTGCGTCAGCTACACCCAGCGCTATTTCAAGGACGGCAAGATCACCCCGGCCCGCTACGCCCAGGCTTATACGGCGGCGCGGCTGGAGATCATGAGCATCGAGCACGCCCTGCACCGCCTGACCTGGGATGAGGCCATCGGTTCGTCCGGCACCATCCGCGCCATCGGCCTGGCCCTCAAGGCCGGCGGCCATGGCACTGGCGAGGTCAACGCCGAAGGCCTGGCCTGGCTCAAGCGCAAGCTGTTCAAGCTGGGGGATGCCGAGAAGATCGACTTCGAAGGCATCAAGCCTGATCGCCGCACCATTTTCCCGGCGGGCCTGGCGATTCTCGAAGCGATTTTCGACGCCCTCGAACTGCAACGCATGGACCACTGCGATGGCGCCCTGCGTGAAGGGGTGCTCTACGACCTGCTGGGCCGTCATCATCATGAAGACGTCCGTGAGCGCACCCTCAGCTCGTTGATGGAGCGTTACCACGTCGACCTGGAACAGGCGGCGCGGGTTGAACGCAAGGCGCTGCATGCTTTCGACCAGGTCGCAGCGGATTGGGACCTGGAAGACGGCGTGTGGCGTGAACTGCTGGGCTGGGCGGCCAAGGTCCATGAAGTGGGGCTGGACATCGCCCACTACCATTACCACAAGCACGGCGCCTACCTGATCGAGCACTCGGACCTGGCGGGTTTCTCCCGTGAAGACCAGCAGATGCTCGCGCTGCTGGTACGCGGCCACCGCCGCAACATCCCCCGGGACAAGTTTGCCGAGTTCGGTGCCGAGGGCATCAAGCTGATTCGCCTGTGCGCGCTGCTGCGGTTTGCGATCCTGTTCCACCACATCCGTGGTACCCAGGAAATGCCGCAAGTGGTCCTGCGGGCCAATGCCGACAGCCTGGACGTGGTATTCCCGAAGAACTGGCTGGATGAAAACCAGCTGACCCAGGCGGATTTCGCCCAGGAAGCCGAGTGGCTGACGCGGGTTGGGTTCACGCTGAACGTGCGCTGATATGAGTGAGTGACGCGGAGCGTCACAGGATGTATTCCCACGCAGAGCGTGGGAACAATCCAACGCCACAAAACAAATGTGGGAGCGGGCTTGCTCGCGAAAGCGGTGGATCAGTCGCTGAATCTGTTGACTGAAACTCCGCCTTCGCGAGCAAGCCCGCTCCCACATTTTTGACCGCGTCGGTTTTTAGTTCACCGTCAGAATCGGGCTGCCCAGCTTCTCCAGCAACGTCGCCTGGGCGCTGCGCGGGTTCTGGTTGCCGGTCGGGGTGTTGCGCACGTAGCGCCCGTCCGACTGCAGGCTCCAGCTGTGGGTGTTATCGGTGAGATAACTTTCCAGCTCCTTCTTGACCCGCATGATCAGTTTCTTGCCTTCCACCGGGAAGCAGGTCTCCACACGCTTGTCGAGGTTGCGCTCCATCCAGTCGGCACTGGAGAGGAACATCTGCTCCTCGCCGCCATTGAGGAAGTAGAACACCCGCGTGTGCTCCAGGAAGCGCCCGATGATCGAACGCACGTGGATGTTATGGGATACCCCGGCGATGCCCGGCCGCAGGCAGCACATGCCACGCACCACCAAATCGATACGCACACCCGACTGGCTGGCCTTGTACAGCGCGCGGATGATCTTCGGATCGGTCAGCGAGTTGAACTTGGCGATGATGTGCGCCGGCTTGCCTTCGAGGGCGAACTGGGTCTCGCGGGCAATCATGTCGAGCATGCCCTTCTTCAGGGTGAACGGCGCGTGCAGCAGTTTCTTCATGCGCAGGGTCTTGCCCATGCCGATCAACTGGCTGAACAGCTTGCCGACGTCTTCACACAAGGCATCGTCGGAGGTCAGGAGGCTGTAGTCGGTGTAGAGCTTGGCGTTGCCGGCGTGGTAGTTGCCGGTGCCCAAGTGGGCGTAGCGCACGATCTCACCGGCTTCGCGGCGCAGGATCAGCATCATCTTGGCGTGGGTCTTGAAGCCGACCACGCCGTAGATCACCACCGCACCGGCCGCTTGCAGGCGGCTGGCCAGTTGCAGGTTGGATTCTTCATCGAACCGCGCCCGCAGTTCGATCACTGCCGTCACTTCCTTGCCGTTACGCGCGGCATCCACCAGCGCATCGACGATTTCGGAGTTGGCGCCGGAACGGTACAGGGTTTGGCGCACAGCCAGCACGTGCGGGTCCTTGGCGGCCTGGCGCAGCAGGTCGACCACCGGGGTGAAGGACTCGAACGGGTGCAGCAGCAGAATGTCCTGCTTGCTCACCACACTGAAGATGTTCTCGCTGTTTTGCAGCAGTTTCGGGATCTGCGGGGTGAACGGCGTGTATTGCAGCTCCGGGTGGCTGTCCAGGCCAGTAATGCTGAACAGGCGCGTCAGGTTCACCGGGCCATTGACCTGGTACAGCTCGGTCTCGCTCAGGTTGAACTGCTTGAGCAGGTAGTCGGACAGGTGCTTCGGACAGGTGTCCGCCACTTCCAGGCGCACCGCATCACCGTAGCGACGGGAGAACAGCTCGCCGCGCAGGGCGCGGGCCAAGTCTTCGACGTCTTCGGAGTCCAGCGCCAGGTCGGCGTTACGGGTCAGGCGGAACTGGTAGCAGCCCTTGACCTTCATGCCCTGGAACAGGTCATCGGCGTGGGCGTGGATCATCGACGAAAGGAATACATAGTTATCGCCAGCGCCCCCCACCTCTTCCGGTACCTTGATGATCCGTGGCAACAGGCGCGGTGCCGGAATGATCGCAAGGCCGGAATCGCGACCGAAGGCGTCGATACCTTCCAGCTCGACGATGAAGTTCAGGCTCTTGTTCACCAGCAGCGGGAACGGGTGCGTCGGGTCGAGGCCGATGGGGGTGATGATCGGCGAGATTTCGTCGCGGAAGTAGCGGCGCACCCAGGTCTTGATCTTGGTGGTCCAGTGCCGGCGCCGGATGAAGCGCACGTGATGCTTTTCCAGTTCCGGCAGCAGGATGTCATTGAGGATCGCGTATTGGCGGTCCACGTGGCCGTGTACCAGCTCGCTGATGCGGGCCAGGGCCTGATGCGGTTGCAGGCCGTCGGCACCGGCTTGTTCACGGGCGAACGTGATCTGCTTCTTCAGGCCGGCGACACGGATCTCGAAGAACTCGTCCAGGTTGCTGGAGAAGATCAGCAGGAATTTCAGCCGCTCCAGCAACGGATAGGACTCATCCAGTGCCTGTTCCAGCACGCGGATGTTGAATTGCAGTTGTGACAGCTCGCGATGGATGTACAGGCTGCTGTCATCCAGGTTGGTAACCGCAACCACCGGTACCGGCGCGGCAGCGGGCGCTTCGGCCACCACGGCAGGCGGGGCCGGCTCCAGCTCCGGCGGGGTCTCGGTAGCTTGTTCGACCACCGGGTGAGCGTCTTTTACGGCAACTTCTGTGAGTCCTTCGGTATTCATCGAGTGTTCCTGTGAGGGCTAGTGTTGCTCTCTAAGCAATTGGGCAGCGCGGGCGGCGAAGTAAGTCAGGATGCCATCGGCACCCGCGCGTTTAAAGGCAGTCAGGGATTCAAGGATCACCCCTTCACTCAACCAACCATTCTGGATCGCGGCCATGTGCATGGCGTATTCACCGCTGACCTGATAGACAAAGGTCGGCACCTTGAATTCCTCTTTGACCCGATAAAGGATGTCGAGGTACGGCATCCCGGGCTTGACAATCACCATGTCGGCGCCTTCGGCCAGGTCCGCGGCCACTTCGTGCAGGGCTTCGTGGCTGTTGGCCGGGTCCATCTGGTACGAGGCCTTGTTGGCCTTGCCCAGGTTCAGCGCCGAACCCACCGCATCGCGGAACGGGCCGTAATAGGCGCTGGCGTACTTGGCCGAGTAGGCCATGATGCGCACGTTGACGTGGCCGGCCAGCTCCAGGGCTTCGCGAATCGCCTGGATGCGACCGTCCATCATGTCCGAGGGGGCCACCACCTGGGCGCCCGCTGCGGCGTGGGACAAGGCCTGTTTTACCAGCGCATCAACGGTGATGTCGTTCTGAACATAGCCTTCTTCGTCGAGAATGCCATCCTGCCCGTGGGTGGTGAACGGGTCCAGCGCCACATCGGTAATCACCCCCAGCTCCGGAAAGCGTTCACGCAAAGCGCGGGTGGCGCGCTGGGCGATGCCGTCGGGGTTCCAGGCTTCGGCGGCGTCCAGTGACTTCAGCCCAGACGGCGTGACCGGGAACAGCGCCAGCGCCGGAATCCCCAGTTCAACCCAGTTCGCGGCCTCTTCGAGCAGCAAATCAATGGTCAAGCGCTCCACGCCCGGCATCGACGCCACCGCTTCCCGACGATTTTCACCGTCCAGCACAAACACCGGCAGGATCAGATCATTCACCGTCAGCACGTTTTCACGCACCAGGCGCCGGGAAAAATCATCACGACGGTTGCGACGCAGACGAGTGGCGGGAAACAGGCGGTTGGCGGGGGTAAAGCTCACGGCAGACTCCTGAGCCCGGCTTGACGGGCGAGCGTGACAGTTATAAGCGGCCATTATGACGAAGGAATTACAGTTGTGGTTAGCTCATGCGCCGTAAGGCAACCGGCGTGCGACCTGTAGTCGCATTCGTCGTTTATGTAGGAATTGTTCACTTCGTGACACATCTCGATACTTTCATGAATGTTCACGAAGGCGTAGGCTGCGCGTTCATTTCGCCAGCACCCAGACCATGCTTCAACAATTTCTGCATGACTTCGGCTACTTTGCGCTGTTCCTAGGCACCTTCTTCGAAGGCGAAACCATCCTGGTTCTCGCAGGCTTCCTGGCGTTCCGTGGATACATGGATATCAACCTGGTGGTGGTCGTTGCCTTTTTCGGCAGCTACGCCGGCGACCAGTTGTGGTACTTCCTGGGACGCAAGCACGGCCGCAAACTGTTGGCGCGCAAGCCGCGCTGGCAACTGCTGGGCGACAAGGCCCTGGAGCATATTCGCAAGCACCCGGACATCTGGGTGCTGAGCTTCCGGTTTGTCTACGGTTTGCGCACGGTGATGCCGGTGGCCATTGGTTTGTCGGGCTACCCGCCGGGTCGCTACTTGTTGCTCAACGGGATTGGCGCCGCCGTGTGGGCCGCTGCGCTGGGCGCTGCGGCTTACCATTTCGGCGCGGTACTGGAAGGCATGCTGGGCAGCGTCAAGAAATACGAGCTGTGGGTGCTGGGCGCACTGCTGGTGCTGGGCCTGGGCTTGTGGATTCGCCGGCGCGTCAAGAACGCCCGCCTGACCCGCGAAGCCTGTGCCGCCGAGAAGGTTCGCCTGGCGGCCGGCGAACCTGAAAAAGCCGAAAAGCCTACGACGCCAGTCGAGTAAGCCGGTCTCTGCAACAGTAGAGGCCGATGCCGCTGAGCAAGCTGTAACTGACCAGGCCCAGCCAGCCCAACGCGCTGGCCGGCCACAGCCCCACCAGCGGCGCCAGCCACACCAAAGGCACATTCAGTGCCAGGCGCAGCAGTTCAGCCTTCAACGCCCACGGGCGGTTCTCCAGCGCCACCCCCAGGGTAAACAACCCCAATGCCATCGCGCTCCAGCCCAACACCAGGGCAGCGGTCGGCAAGCCCTCGCCGAAATTCATCAGGTAGCTGCCAAAACCCACGTACGCGGCAAACTGCAGCGCGATGTAAATCTGTTGGCGCCCATCCAGCGGCACCTCGAACTTGCGGAACTGGCTCAAGTCCGGCTTGGCCATCGGGTACTTTGCCGCCACATCCGCCGGGCGCCAACCGGTGCGCATGAACCAGATCCGCAGCTTGTCCCACCCACTTTCGGTGCGCCGTGCATCACTCCACAGCTGCGCATAAAACTGCAGGTTGGCCCATAGCGGGTTCCAACTGGCCAAGGGCGTGGTCACGCCAAAGATTACCGGCTCGTTATCGTCTTCTTCCTGGAAGGAGCCAAACAGGCGGTCCCAAATAATGAACACCCCGCCGTAGTTGCGATCCATGTAGAGAGCGTTCTGTGCATGGTGGGCCCGATGATTGGATGGCGTGACGAAGAACCACTCGTACCAGCCGAGCTTCGGCACATGCCGCGTATGCACCCAGAATTGATACAGCAGGTTGAGGGACGCCACACTGATAAACACCACCAGCGGCACGCCCAGCACGGCCAGCGGCAAGTAGAAGATCCAGCTCAGCAGGAAGCCGGTGCTGGTCTGGCGCAAGGCGGTGCTGAGGTTGTAGTCCTCGCTCTGGTGATGCACGGAATGCGCGGCCCAGAGGATGTTGCGCTCATGGCCCATGCGATGCAGCCAGTAGTAGCAGAAGTCATAGAACACAAAGGCGAACACCCAGGTCCAGACGCTCTGGGCCGACAGCTCAATGATCGCCAGGTGCTTGAGGGCGAAGGCATAGGTGAGGATGCCCACCCCTTTGGTCAGCAGCCCCGTGGTGGTGGACAGCACGCCGGTGCTGAGGCTGTTGATGGCGTCGGCCACCCGGTAGTTGCGTTGGCCGCGCCGGTAGTCGGCCAGCAGCTCGACCACGATCAAGGCAATGAAAAACGGTACCGCGTAAGGGACGAAGTCCATGGGCAAGTCCGGTCAATTATTGTTACATCTAGAGTAGGTGTAGCGGCTGGATATCCCATTGGCAATGAGTGACAAATGAGTAGACATTTAACGCCATGAATCAGGAGAAATGCCCATGAGCAAAAAGATTGCAGTGATCCTTTCCGGCTGTGGCGTGTACGACGGTGCCGAGATTCATGAAAGCGTGATCACCCTGCTGCGCCTGGACCAGCGCGGCGCCGAGGTGCAGTGTTTTGCGCCGAACATTGCCCAGTTGCATGTGATCAACCACCTGACGGGCGAGGAGATGCCCGAGTCGCGCAATGTGCTGGTGGAGTCGGCGCGTATTGCCCGCGGCGAGGTGAAGGACATTCGTGAGGCCAACGCCGAGGATTTCGACGCACTGATCGTGCCCGGGGGGTTTGGCGCGGCGAAGAACCTGTCGGACTTTGCCGTGGAAGGCGCCGGGTGCAGCGTCAACCCGCAGGTGCTGGAACTGGCCGAGGCGTTTGCCGAAGCGGGCAAGCCCGTCGGGCTGATCTGCATCTCGCCGGCGCTGGCAGCGAAGATCTATGGCCCAGGCGTGACCTGCACCATCGGCAATGACGCCGACACCGCAGCCGCCATGGACAAGATGGGCGCCACCCACCAGGAATGCGCGGTCGACGACATCGTCGAAGACAAGGCGCGCAAGCTGGTGAGTACCCCGGCCTACATGCTGGGCAAACGCATCAGCGAAGTGGCGTCAGGCATCAACAAGCTGGTGGACCGGGTGCTGGAACTCACCCACGAGAACGATTAGGCCTTCATCAGCCGGGTCAGAATCCGATCCAGCGAATTGGCAAACGCCTGCTTGTCCTTGTCCCCATGGGGCGGCGGGCCACCGCCCATCTGCCCCTGCTCCCGCAGATCGGTGAACAGGTTACGCACCGCCAGCCGTTCGCTCATGTTCTGCGGGCTGAACTCCTTGCCTCGTGGGTCGAGCGCAGCCACGCCATTCTTCACCAAGCGGTCGGCCAACGGCACATCGCTGCAGATCACCAGGTCACCGGGCACGGCGTGCTCCACCAGGTAGTCATCGGCCGCGTCCGGGCCGCTGGGCACCACGATCAACTTCACGCACGAGAAGCTCGGCTTGATCTGGCTCTGCCCGGCCACCAGCACCACTTCGAACTGGCGCTTGAGGGCGAACTTCACCACCTGATCCTTGGCCGCCCGGGGGCAGGCGTCTGCATCGATCCACACGCGCATGGTTAAGCCACCACCCGGCGCTTTTCAGCGAGCCGGCTGCGACCGTACAGCACCACAATCGCCAGGATCGCCACGGCCTGGGCGCTCAGGGAATAGGCATCGGCGTGAATGCCCAGCCAGTCGAAGTCAAAGAACGCCACCGGCCGGGTGCCGAAGATCCCGGCTTCCTGCAACGCCTTGACGCCATGCCCGGCGAATACCACCGACAGCGCGCACAGCAACGCCGCGTTGATGCCAAAGAACAGCGCCAGCGGCAGTTTCGCCGAGCCCCGCAGAATCACCCAGGCCAGGCCCACCAACAGCACCAGCGCCGTGGCGCCACCGGCCAATACCGCGTTGTGCCCGGCAGGGCCGGCCTGCAACCACAGGGTTTCGTAGAACAGGATCACTTCGAACAGCTCGCGGTACACCGAGAAGAACGCCAGCATCGCAAAACCGAAGCGCCCGCCACCGCCTACCAGGCTGCTCTTGATGTAGTCCTGCCAGGCGGCCGCGTGACGGCGGTCGTGCATCCACACCCCGAGCCACAGCACCATCACGCTGGCAAACAGCGCCGTGCAGCCTTCCAGCAACTCGCGCTGGGCGCCGCTGACGTCGATCACATAAGCCGCCAACGCCCACGTCGCCAAGCCGGCCAACAGCGCCAGGCCCCAGCCGACGTTGACGCTGCGCACCGCCGATTGCTGGCCGGTGTTACGCAGGAACGCGAGAATCGCCGCCAGCACCAGGATCGCTTCCAGGCCTTCGCGCAGCAGGATCAGCAAACCGGAGATGTAGCTCAGGGACCAGCTCAAGCCATCGCTGCCCAGCAGGCCGGCCGACTCGGTGAGCTTGCCCTTGGCCACATCCAGGCGCTGCTGCACTTGCTCGATCGGCAAGCCGTCCTGCAATGACTGCCGGTAGGCCATCAGGGCCTTTTCGGTGTCCTTGCGCACGTTGGCATCAACGTTATCGAGGGAGCTTTCAACCAGCTCGAAACCTTCCAGGTAGGCGGCTACCGACAGGTCGTAGGCCTGCTCGTGCTCGCCATTGCGGAACGCGGCGAGGCTTTTGTCGAGGGTGGCCGCGGTGTAATCAAGCAACTGCGCCGGGCCACGCTTGACCTGCGGCGGTTGGGCGCGCTGGGCGCGGAAGGTGGCAACTGCGCCGGGACCTTCGGCAGCCAGCACTTCGTTGGGGGTCTGGCGCGCGAGGTCGGCGAGGTTGAAGGACTTTTCACTGTTCGCGGCAGCCGGGTCGGCGGTGAAGCCGGCGATATAGGTCGCCAGGTCCCAGCGCTGGCGGTCGTCCAGTTGATCGGCAAACGACGGCATGTCGGTGCCTTCCACGCCCAGACCCAGGGTGTTGTAGATCGCGTAGAGGCTCAAGCGATCGAGGCGTGCAGCGTCCCGCAGGTTGGCGGGCGGCGGCGTCATGCCCACGCTTGCGGGGCCATCGCCGGCGCCTGTGGCGCCGTGGCACACCGAGCAGTTCTGCGCGTACAGCGGCGCACCGCGCGTCGGATCGGGGGTAATGGCCGGGGCCTGGCTGACTTCATAGGCCACTGCCAACTTGGCGCCCAATTGCCGGGCCTGGTGCGCAACCACCGCGCCGTCCTGATGGGCCGTTACGGCGGCCAGCAGTTCATCCACGCCTTTGATCAGTTCGGCGCGCTCGGGCTTTTCCGGTAGATCGGCCACAAGCCCCTGCAACACCCCGAGAAACTCTACCTGTTCACGGTATTCGGAATCATCGATAACCTTGCCCGCCTCCACCGTCGGCGGGTAGTCCGCACCGATGTAATCCAGTAAATGCAGGGCCTGCGGGGCGCCCTCGGCAGTCGCAGCCAGCAGGTTGAAGCTGCACGACATCAACGCCGGCAGCACCAGCCAGGCAAGAAAACGGAAGGGGGCAATCATGAATGAATCTCAAAGGGAAATACGAAGTAACACATTGTCAAACCTTAAGGGGTTTGACTCAAGGCGTTAGTGATTCGGGGAAAGGGATAACGACACTGAGGTAGTGGCATCCGAGCTAAAAATCGGATCCAAAAGGCCATTGTTTTGCCAGTAATGCAGCTTATAATGCCGCGCCTTCGTTATTTCGAAATGGCATTTCAGCTCCTCTTTTTATGAGGAATTGGCCGGATCGCAACGCGTTCCTGCCATTGGTGATTCGGCCCGACCAGCACATTCGGCCGATTACGTTCAGGGAAGAAGCTCTTCGATGGCATCTCGCGCCTTTACCTCGCTCGCGCTCGCGGCAGTGACCTTGCTGTCCGGTTGTTCGATGTTTCGCAGCTACGACACCGAGCTGCAAGCCACCAATCAGCAGTTGGCCACCGGCAACGTCGACGCCGCGCTGACGCTGCTTGAGAAGAACAACACCGGCGACGACAAGGACCTTCTCTACTACTTCGAAAAGGGTGAGTTGCTGCGCGCCAAGGGCGACCTGACCGGCAGCCAGGTCGCCTGGCGCAGCGCCGACCTGCAAGTCTACAAGTGGGAAGAGTCGGTCAAGTTCGACACCGACAAGTACCTCGCGCAGTTCGGCGCCTTCCTGGTCAATGACAAGGTCCGCCGTTACGAAGGCTACGACTACGAAAAGGTCATGCTGACCACCCAGATGGCCCTCAACCTGCTGGCGCTGAATGACTTCGACGGTGCCCGCACCGAGATCAAGAAGACCCACGAACGCGAAGCGGTGATTGCGGACCTGCGGGACAAGGAATACCTCAAGAGCGAAAACGAGGCCGAGCGCCAGGGCATCGCAACCCAGTTCAAGGACCTGCGCGGCTACCCGGTGGAGAGCCTCAACGCCCCCGAAGTGGTAGGCCTGAAGAACAGCTACCAGAGCGCTTTCAGCCACTACCTGGCCGGCTTCGTCTACGAAGCCCTGGGCGAAAAAGACCTGGCCGCACCGGGTTATCGCAAGGCCGCCGAACTGCGCCCCAACACACCGCTGCTGGAACAGGCCCTGCTCGACCTGGACAAATCCAAGGTCGGTGCGGACGAGACTGACGTGCTGATCGTGGTGCAAAGCGGCCTGGCGCCGGCCCGCGACTCGATTCGCCTGCCGTTGCCGATCCCCATCGACGGCCACCTGGTGATCACGCCACTGTCGTTCCCGGTGATCAAGCCCGACACCTCGACCGCGCCCTTCGCCCAGATCGGTGTCGACGGCCGGCAACAGAACCTCACTGCCCTCAACAGCACCACCGCCATGTCCCGCCGCGCCCTGCGGGATGACATGCCGGGGATCATCCTGCGCACCACCGTGCGCGCCGTCACTCGCGGCATCACCCAGAACAACCTGAACAAGACCAACCCGATGGCGGGCCTGGTACTCGGTATTGCCTCGGCCGTCACCGAAGGCGCCGACACCCGCACCTGGCGCACCCTGCCGGACATGACCCAGGTGACACGCCTGCGCCTCAAGCACGGCGAGCACCAGGTCAGCCTGCCCAACGCCCTGGGCGGCACGCTGGTGACGGTCAAGGCCGATCAGCGCTACCAGGTGATCACCCTGCGCGTGGTCGGCAACCAGGTCTTCGCCGGCGGTCTTGCAGCCCACGTGGTGCAGAACAATCCGCCCCAGGCCGTCGCCACTCTCAAACAACCTTAAGGAGCACGCTATGCGTCATTTCATCCTCGGCGCCCTGGCGCTGATCCTGCTGGCCGGTTGCGCCACCCCGCCACCGCCGGAACCCGGAAGCGCCGCGAGCAAGATCGTGGTGATGGGCAAGTTCAAGGGCATCGCCGTCGGCGCCATCCGTGTCGCCCGGGAAAACGGCTTCCTGACCGCCAAGGTGCAGTTGAGCAACATCACCAGCAGCAACCAGATGATGTATTACCGCTTCGCCTGGCTGGGTGCCGACGGTTTCCCGGTGGGTGATGAAGAGACCTGGAAGGTGCTGAACCTCTACGCAAACCAGGCGACCTTCCTGCCGGCCATCGCCAACCTGCCCCAGGCTGCCGACTTCCGCCTTGAAGTGAAGACGCCTTGATCCACCCACTCATTCAGTTTCAGAGAGACATCCCCATGTTTGCACGCTTCTCGTTCCTCGCCGTGGTGGCCGTCCTGGCCAGCGGCTGCGCCAACACCTCGCCAGTCCTGGGCGGTAAAAACATCAGCTACGGCGACAGCAAGGCCGTGGAACTGGTGACCAACGAGTTCGGCTCCACCGACCTGCAGATGATCGCCGAAAGCATGACCCGCTCCCTGGCCCAGTCCGGCATCCTGCAAGGCCGCCCGGTGGTGCAGGTGTATGACGTGAAGAACAAGACCAGCGAGTACATCGATACCCGCGAGATCACCACGTCGATCAAGACCCAGCTGATGAAGACCGGCACCGCCCGCTTCGCCAGCGACAACACTGACATGCAAAGCCAGGTCGACCAGCTGAAGCTGCAGAACCAGAGCGGCCTGTACAAGAAGTCGACCGTCAGCAAGACCGGCAACATGGTCGCCGCCAAGTACCGCCTGGAAGGCTCCATCAGCTCCATCGTCAAGCGCAGCTCGGACTACAAGGACGTGTTCTACAAGTTCAGCCTGCAACTGGTCGACGTCGAAAGCGGCCTGGCCGAATGGATGGACGAAAAAGAAATCCGCAAGACCACGGAGCGCTAAGCAATGCGTGCATGGATCGGCATGATCGGCCTGCTGTGCGCCTTTGGCGCCTCGGCCGCACCGAAGATCGCGGTAACCGACCTGGCCTACGAGGCTCGCGTGGAGGAGTACATCCACCAGGTCGCGGCCAGCAATAATTTCCAGGCCAGCGCCTACAACGCCAGCGGCGCCTCGAGCTACAGCGAATACGAAAGTCGTACCAGCTACATCGAGCAGACCGAGCTGCGCAAGTTCAGCGGCGACATCAAGGGGGAAATCCTCAAGTCGCGGCAGTTCCAGCTGGTGCAGGGCACGCCTTACACCGCGGACGCCAAGGGCGATGTGTATGACGTGATCAAGCGGATCAAGGCCGGTAACTTCAAGGGTGCGGACTACGTGCTGTTCGGCACCTTGTCGGACATCGACTTCACCCAGGACATCAACGCGCTGGACCACACCAACAGCTACTCGGCGGTGCTGGGCCTGACGCTGGTGGCGGATTTCAGCCTGATCAACACCCGCACCTTTGAGATCACCTCGGCGTTTACCGCCATGGGCGAAGGCCAGGACACCAAGCTGGTGAACAACCGTGACGTGCGCGTGAGCCTGAACCGGCCTCGCGTGGTGCGGGAAGTGTCGAAGGCGTTGGGCGAGGATGTGGCGCGGCAGTTGGCCGAACAACTCGGCGGTGGTTATCAGGAAGCACCTGGACAGCCTGCATTGCGCAATAACCTGCCACGGGATGAAGCGCCGAAGATCCTGCGCTGAACGAAAATCCCGCT